>NZ_JAFFQE010000079.1 GCF_016919005.1 Desulfopila inferna | reverse complement strand
TCAAGAGTGATAGCAATTTTAGCTGCCAGAACTTTCCTGCTGGCCCAATCAATAACAGCTGTCAAATAAACAAAACCCTTGGCCATGGGAATATAGGTAGTATCCAGCGCCCAAACCTGGTTGGATTAGTCAATGTTCTTTTCTCTTAAGAGATATGGATAGATTTTATGGCCTGGATGTTTTTTGCTCGTTCCCGGCTTCCGGTATAATGCCTCAACTCCCATGCGTTTCATCAGCGTTCCAAGATGCTTACGA
>NZ_JAFFQE010000078.1 GCF_016919005.1 Desulfopila inferna | reverse complement strand
GGGCATGGCCGGCGGTGGCTTCATTTCCGCCAAGTTGATCCCGGCCTTCGGCTGGCACAGCCTGCTGCTGATCGGCGGGATCCTGCCGCTGATCCTGGCCGTGGTGCTGCTGGTCTGGCTGCCCGAGTCAGCGCGTTATCTGGTGGTGCGCAATCGGGGGACGGACAAGGTGCGCCAGACCCTGGCGCCGATAGCCCCGGCCATCGTCGGCGAAGCGGGCAGCTTCAGCGTCCCCGAGCAGAAGACCGTGAAGGCGCGCAACGTGTTCGCGGTGATCTTCTCCGGTACCTACAGCGTCGGCACCTTGCTGCTGTGGCTGACCTATTTCATGGGCCTGGTGATTGTCTACCTGCTGACCAGCTGGTTGCCGACCCTGATG
>NZ_JAFFQE010000077.1 GCF_016919005.1 Desulfopila inferna | reverse complement strand
CCAGAAGCCCTGGTGGCCAAGGATGTAGGCCACCGGTTCGCCGTTGCGCCGACGGGCGATCCAGTCGTCGAACCGCTCGTTGGCCTCGCGCGGCACGATGCGCTCCGGCCAGGTACGCAGGAAGCTGCGCGGCTTGCCCATCGCCGCCGCCAGCAGCAACTCGGTGTCGAGCCGGGCGCTGGGCGAATCGGGCAGTTGGGAATCCTTGAGAAGGGTACAGATAGTGGTCATGTCAGTCGCCCAGGGCCGCCAGTTGATCGGCCTGGTATTCCTGCAGCAGCAGCTCGATCACCTGTTCCACCGCGCCCTCCATCACCTCGCCCAGGGAGTACAGGGTGAGGTTGATGCGATGGTCGGTGACCCGCCCTTGCGGGAAGTTG
>NZ_JAFFQE010000076.1 GCF_016919005.1 Desulfopila inferna | reverse complement strand
GTGTAGAACTGTCTGTTCACCGTCGATCACTAAGGTATGGCCAGCGTTATGACCACCTTGATAACGAACTACTAAAGATGCTTTATCTGTAAGGAGGTCAACTACCTTACCCTTACCTTCGTCACCCCATTGGGTGCCTAGTACTACAACGTTTTTACCCATTGCAAATTCACTTAGAGAAAATTAGGACGAGATTTTACCAGAAAACTAAAGCAAAGTTCACCCCGTTTAGCTTATTTTTTCCTCGTGCCCTTAGTAAACATCAGTGTTTAGCTAATAATCACATAAATAACAGTGATTTATAAGTTTAAAATTCAGATAACAAAAAGCCCTGCAATTGCAGGGCTTTTTAAATTTAACTAAAGCTGTGATTACTGAGCTTTCGCG
>NZ_JAFFQE010000075.1 GCF_016919005.1 Desulfopila inferna | reverse complement strand
GAGCTACGGCGCATGGAGGTTCTCCGGAACGGTGGTGATCGCCTATTGGGCAAGAATTGCTTCGGCCAGTTCCTGATCGCTGGCCGCCAGCTCGGGGTGCGCGACACGCAGCCAGCGCAATGCCGCTTCCAGGCGCGCACCGCGGATGCTGCCATCGCTGGCGACGAAACTGGCCGCATCGCCCCGGGCATCGCGTAACAATTTGTTCTCGAACGGCGTGCTGGTCAGCTTGCTGGTGACGTAAAGAGACTTCGCGGTGAACGCCGTCGTGGTATCGAAGGCGTGCGCAGCGGGCGCCAGCAGGCAACAGAAGAACAACGAGAACCGGTAACGCATGGGGTTGAGCGGAATAGGACTGGAACAGCCGCCAAGGCTAACGGAATGTGC
>NZ_JAFFQE010000074.1 GCF_016919005.1 Desulfopila inferna | reverse complement strand
CCGATCAACATGCCGGGACGCAGAGCCAGCGGCAGTTTACCTGAATTGTAGAACTCCAGCACGATACGGCCCTGCCAGCCAGGATCGATGCGGTGCGCCGTAACGTGTACCATCAACCCAAGTCGCGCCCGCGATGAACGGCCATCCAGCCAGCCGACCAGATCGTCAGGCAGCGTCACGGACTCCAGCGTCACCGCCAGCGCCAGCTCTCCCGGATGGAGGAAAAAGGCTTCGCCATCAGGCAATACGATCTCATCGCTCATTACCCGATCCAGTGCCGCGCTCACTTCCTGTTTCGGGCCGCTCAAATCGATAAAGGCCGCGGTATGACCGCTGAAGGTGCGGAACTGATTACCCAGACGCACATCGACGGTGGCTCCGTTAATG
>NZ_JAFFQE010000073.1 GCF_016919005.1 Desulfopila inferna | reverse complement strand
CTCGACTTGTGGCTGTCCTACGAGTTGCGGCGCGCGGGTTTCGACAGCGACGCGGTGTGGCCGCGCGCAAGCGACCCGCGGATCATGCCGGGCGCGATCTCCAGCCTGCTCGAGGCGCTCCCGCAGAAGGAGCGCCTGCTCATCGAGCAGCGGCTGCGGCGGTCGATGAAGGGCGTGTCGGGTTCCAGCGCAAGCGTGCTCGGCAAGCACTACATGAAGCAGGTCGACGTCGTGATGTCGGACTGGGACACCGGCCCGGAGCTGCTCATCAGCACCAAGCGCATGGATTCGAGCTTCGGCAAGAACGCCGCCAACCGCGTCGAGGAGAGCTACGGCGACGCCAAGAACCTCCGGTTGCGTCACCCTCTCGCGGCGCTGGGCTTCGTGTATGG
>NZ_JAFFQE010000072.1 GCF_016919005.1 Desulfopila inferna | reverse complement strand
GTAATACTTAAATCACTATTGGGCGCGCCAAAAATAAAACGCTCATATTGCGAGCCTAATAATTTTCGATTAACGCGGTTAAGCATATAACTTTTTGATAAACCCAAAAGCTGTATTAATTTATTCTCACTGGCAATAAACCCGTTAGATTTTGCGACAATAAAATGCGCTTTAAATACCGGATTATTTATAATTTCAGTGACACCGTTATCACCAAACACATCTGCAAGTAATGCGCGGGCTTTAGTGGTAATTTCAGTTGGGGTGGGTTTATTACTAGAATATCGGGTTTGCGAATACGATTTTGCTAAACGTTCAATGGCTTTAACTGGATCGTTTTGTGCAAAACACGCAGAACGAAAAGCCCCTGCCGATGAGCCAATTAAATTAAGC
>NZ_JAFFQE010000071.1 GCF_016919005.1 Desulfopila inferna | reverse complement strand
GCTCTGGGTGGAACGCCTGCTCCAGCCGCTTCAGCAGACCGTCATTCATGGCGGCACCGGCGAAGCCGAGCTTGGTGACTGAGCGCACCCGTAACGCGTCAAAGCCCGGATCGGCCAGCAGGTCGTGGTAGAGCGTGGGGACGAGGTAGAGACAGCTCACGCGATGATCAGCGATCGCTTGCAGCGTCTGAGACGGACTCCAGCGCCGCACGCAGACGAAAAGACCGTCCACCAGTGCCATCGCCAGCAAGGAGCGCACGCCCATCGTGTGATACAGCGGCATCACCCCGAGCGTACGCTCGCCTCGCCGGTACAGGTTCTGAGCGACGTGCGCCAACGCAGCTGCGCGCTCTTGCCTGTGGCGGCGGGGCACGCCCTTTGGCCGTCCAGTTG
>NZ_JAFFQE010000069.1 GCF_016919005.1 Desulfopila inferna | reverse complement strand
GGCTGTGCCTGGGGCTGGCCGCCTGGCGCCTGGGCAACGCCTGAGACCGGTTGCCTCAGGCGGCGCACTTGTCGACAAGGCGCCTTGGTCATCGGGGTGGATCGGGCTAGAATGCCGCTCCCTTTCACTTGCGTGACCGTCCAGCCATGCAGATTCAACTGAACGGCGAGCCCTTCGAGCTGCCCGACGCGCAGAGCGTCGCGGACCTGCTGGCCCGCCTGGAGCTTGGCGGCCGCCGCGTGGCCGTCGAGCTGAACCTGGATATCGTGCCGCGCAGCCAGCACGCCAGCACCGCGCTCAAGGATGGCGACCGCGTGGAGATCGTCCACGCCATCGGCGGCGGCTAGGCCTGGCCCCCGAACCCTTCCATCGGCCCCGCAAGCCTTTCCATCCAGGAG
>NZ_JAFFQE010000068.1 GCF_016919005.1 Desulfopila inferna | reverse complement strand
GGGTAAAACAGTGAGCCATCCTCCTGAAACGTACGGTCCATAATCATTAAAGGAATGTCATAGTCATCTTTCGGAAGTTCTAAGGACTTTTCAAATGCATCTGAGATCAAATAAAACCCAGCTAAACCGGCGTACACATTTAGTCGTGTCAATGCCATCGCATGATCGTGATACCACAATGTGCAGGCTTGCTGATGATTTGGGTATACGTAAGTCTCTCTTTCAAAAAAAGGGCCGGTTGCTTCAAAGTCCCTTGAAAACCAGGCCTCTGGGTAGCCGTCACTGCTTGCAGGCGTGACACCGCCATGCAGATGAACGACTGTTTTGACTTCTGGTTCATCGTGATGCCCAGGATGAATGGTGTGATCGACAGGGAGGAAATGTTTCAATGGCAATTTG
>NZ_JAFFQE010000067.1 GCF_016919005.1 Desulfopila inferna | reverse complement strand
GCCATGAAGAACGTCGCCCCGATCCGCAAGGAGCTGGGCGTGCGCACGATCTTCAACATCCTGGGGCCGCTGACCAACCCGGCCGGCGCGCCGAATATCCTGATGGGCGTGTTCCATCCGGACCTGGTCGGCATTCAGGTGCGCGTGATGCAGCGGCTGGGCGCGAAGCACGCCGTGGTCGTCTACGGCAAGGACGGCATGGACGAGGTGTCACTGGGTGCCGCCACGCTGGTCGGGGAACTGAAGGATGGCGTGGTGACCGAATACGAAATCCATCCGGAAGACTTCGGGCTGCAGATGGTCTCCAACCGCAGCCTGAAGGTGGCCGACGCCGACGAATCCAAAACCATGCTGATCGAAGCGCTGGAAAACAAGCCGGGCACGCCGCGCGAGATCGTCT
>NZ_JAFFQE010000066.1 GCF_016919005.1 Desulfopila inferna | reverse complement strand
GAGCAGCGTGGCGACCAGCGATTCCGGCGGGTTGGAGACGATGCGCAGCGCCACGTCGACGTCCTCGCTAATCAGGTCGGACACGCGGTTGTCGAACCGCACATCCAGGCGGATATCCGGATACGACCGCTTGAACGCCACCAGCAGCGGCGACACCAGCAGATGCCCCAGCCCCGTCGGCACCGACAGCCGAACGCTGCCTTGCAGCGATTTGCCGAGCGACGAGACCAGCGCGTCGGCGGCAGCCATTTCGCGCAGGATGCTTCGGCCGTGTTCATAGATGCCGGCGCCGACCTCCGTGGGTTCCACGCGGCGCGTGGTCCGGCGCAGCAGTTGCACGCCCAGTGCGCGCTCGAACGCCTTCAACCGGTGGCTCACGTTGGAACGTGTGGTTTGCAGC
>NZ_JAFFQE010000065.1 GCF_016919005.1 Desulfopila inferna | reverse complement strand
CCAGCCATACTGCTGGCGCGCCCGGATCAATCCTTCCAGTTCAGGGATCACCGGCATCTCAATTTTGTGCTTCTCGCCGTCGCCGCCTTCATCTTCATAGGTCGCCCCAAACAGGTCGGGATAGAAGATGGTGGGCACACCCTGTTCACGTAACAGGATCAGCGCATAGGCCAGTGGTTTAAACCAGGCTTCTACCGGCGCTTCCAGCGACTGCAGCGGCTGGGTGTCGTGGTTAGCCACGATCGTCACGGCATGCCACGGATCAGCGACCACCAGCGAGTTAGCAAAGATCTGGCTCATATCGTAGGCGCTGCCCGCAGTTGAAGCCTGGTGGAAGTTCATGTGCAGTGGCGCATCAAACAGCATGGTTTTGCCTTCCACCTGACGCACATACTCCTGCAG
>NZ_JAFFQE010000064.1 GCF_016919005.1 Desulfopila inferna | reverse complement strand
CGCAAGAACGAGCACCTGGACCAGGTCCTGGCCACGCTGCGCACTCGGCCGGCGGTGAGCAATGGCTTCGAGGCCGTGCGCTTCGAACATTGCGCGCTGCCCGAGCTGGATCTGGCGCAGGTGGATTTGTCCGGCAGCCTGTTCGGCAAGCCGCTGGCGGCACCCCTGCTGATCAGCTCCATGACCGGCGGGGCGCAGCGGGCCGAAGCGATCAATCTGCACCTTGCCGAGGCGGCCGAAGCGCTCGGCATCGCCCTGGCGGTGGGTTCGCAGCGTGTCGCGCTGGAAGCCGGCGGCGATGATGCGGGGCTTTCGCGTGAGCTGCGCCGGCTGGCGCCCAGCGTGCCGTTGCTCGGCAACATCGGCGCGGCGCAACTGGTGCAGGGGTATGGCCTGGACCAGGC
>NZ_JAFFQE010000063.1 GCF_016919005.1 Desulfopila inferna | reverse complement strand
GGGCGGTGCTGGTCAACGAGTTCGGCGAGATCGGCCTGGATGCCGCGCTGCTGGCCACGGACGTCGACGGCGTGGCCATCGGCGAGGTGGCGGGCGGGTGCCTCTGCTGCGTCAATGGCGTGCCGTTCCAGGTGGGGCTCGGTCGCTTGTTGCGTCGGGCACGGCCGGACCGGCTGTTCATCGAACCCTCCGGGTTGGGACATCCGCTGGCGCTGTTGAAACAGCTGCAGGCTCCTGCCTGGTCCGGCGTCCTGGCCCTGCAACCCCTGGTAGTGGTGCTGGATGCCGCCGCGCTGGCCTCCGGCCAACCGCTGCCGGAGGCACAGGAACAGGCGCTGGAAGCGGCCGGCATGTTGCTGCTGAACAAATCCGAAACGCTCGACGCGACGCAGCGCTGCGCTGTGC
>NZ_JAFFQE010000062.1 GCF_016919005.1 Desulfopila inferna | reverse complement strand
GGTGAATACGTGTCGGGGAAGTTTCCGGAAATGCCCTCGCGCCGAGGCTACTGGCTCGGCTGGTTGTGCCGCCTGGCCATGCTTGGCGGCGTCGCCGCGATGTTCTGGGCGCTGCTGCAATGCTTCGTCCTGCTGCACGGTGAACCGCCGCTCCAGCGCGCCCCGCTGCGGACGCCCTGGACCCTGCTGGCGCTCGGCCTGGCGCTGTTCCTCGCCGGTTTCTGCGGCGAGTACCGGCTGTGGCGGCGCCGCGCCGGTTGCTGAAACCGGCGTCAGGCAGCGCCCGTCGAAGGGAACAGCAGGCGCAGGTGGGTCTTCTGCTGCGGTACGCTTTCCGCTTCGGCGCGGCCGCCGTGGTAGGCCATGATCGATTGCACGATGGCCAGTCCCAGGCCGGTGCCGGCC
>NZ_JAFFQE010000061.1 GCF_016919005.1 Desulfopila inferna | reverse complement strand
GCGATACGCAGGATCTGCGCCTTGGTTTTCTCCGGTTTTGCCGAGGCATCGATACCGATGACGTTACGGGCGCGGCCGTCGGCGGCGAAACCGACCACCATACCGGCCTGGGTGCTGCCGGTGACGGAGCACACAACGATATAGTCAAACTTGAAGCCCAGCTCTTTTTCCTGCTGGCGCACTTCTTCCGCGAAGCCGACGAATCCCAGCCCGCCGTAAGGGTGTTCGGAACAACCGGCCGGGATCGGGAAGGGTTTGCCGCCGTTTTGCGCCGCTTCTTCCATGGCGTTTTTCCAGCTTTCGCGAATACCGATATCAAAACCGGCGGCATCCAGACGAACATCGGCGCCCATAATGCGCGACAGCTCAATATTACCCACCCGGTCATACACCGCATCGGCATAATTC
>NZ_JAFFQE010000060.1 GCF_016919005.1 Desulfopila inferna | reverse complement strand
TACCAGACCAGGCCGGGAAAGACGTTGCCTTCGCGCTCCAGCAAGGCCAGTTGCAGGGCCGCCGGCAGGCTGGCGAAGGCTGCCTCCTGCAGGTTCGGCGCGAGCCAGGGGGCCAGTGCCGGAGCCTGGCAGAGAAAGCGCAGGGGCAGGCCGTCCCACGCCAGGCTCAGTTCGAGATCGACGTCGGGGGCGGCCTGGGCGGTGTCCAGGCGCGCTTGCAAAGCGTTGCCGGCATAGTGGCGACGGCAACGCGCGAGACGTCGCTGGAGATCCAGTTCGGCGCGGCTGGCGAGCGGCAGGTCGAGGTCCGTACCGTTCATTCGGCTTGCCACTCTTCATGCAGGTAGCGACGTTGCCGCGAGCGCTGGCCGCTGTCCTGCTGCTGGTTGAAGGTGAGTTGCACCGGTTG
>NZ_JAFFQE010000059.1 GCF_016919005.1 Desulfopila inferna | reverse complement strand
CGCTCAAACATGTTCGCAGGCTTGGCTGAGAGGATTTGTACGTTATCCACGCGACCATCCGGCGTAACGTCAAATTTAACTTTAACCTGCCCTTCAATGCGCAATGCCTGTGCTCGTGCCGGATACTGCGGCTTATTACGGCTTAATGCGCGTGGTCCTGAAGCCACACTGGTAACCGGCTTGCTGGTTTCAGCCGTTGCTGTACTTGATGTCAGGCGTGCCGGTGCCGTATTTTCAAACGGTGATGCCGGACGCGACTCTACGGGTTTGACATCGCGTTTTGGCTGCTCCTGTACCTTTTTCACCGGCTTCGGTTTTGGCTTAGGTTTCGGCTTCGGCTTTTCAATGACCACCGGTGCTTCTTTTGGCGGTTCGGGGATCGGCTCAGGTTCCGGTTCTGGCTCTACCAC
>NZ_JAFFQE010000058.1 GCF_016919005.1 Desulfopila inferna | reverse complement strand
CCATTATCTGTTTCAGCATATGAGAAAATAATTTCAACTATTAAAAAAGTAAGCCCGGAATTAAAGAGTTTATCGGGGCATAGATTGAGGCATTCATGGAACTATTTCTATTCAAATGAAATTGATAGTTCAAATTTGAATATCAATCGAAAATCAGGATTGAGATGCTATCTCATGGGATGGTCAAAAGATTCTAAAATGTCTGAAAACTATAATTTCAAACATATATCAGAGAAAGAAAAGGAACTTATTGGAAGAGTTTATGAATCTTTGAAAAAGATAACTGAGGGTCAATATAATGGAAAAATGTAATCTAAGAAAAGAGAATCTATTTTTTGCAACGATGCAGGGGTATAGCTTCAAGCTTTCTGATACCACATGGCAATTAGATAAAGAGACTTGTATTTTCC
>NZ_JAFFQE010000057.1 GCF_016919005.1 Desulfopila inferna | reverse complement strand
GCCCAACTATGACCACAAGTACCGCAACTGGAACCGCAGCGGCGACGGCTGGGTGGACATGTACACCGCCATCATGCGCTCCAACGACACCTACTTCTACGACCTGGCGCACAAGCTGGGCATCGACCGCCTGCACGACTACATGGCCGAGTTCGGCCTGGGCCAGAAGGTGTCGCTGGACATGTTCGAGGAAGCCTCCGGGCTGATGCCCTCGGCCGAGTGGAAGCGCGCCACACGACGCCAGGCCTGGTTCCCGGGCGAGACGCTGATCCTTGGCATTGGCCAGGGTTACATGCAGGTCACCCCCCTGCAGCTGGCCCAGGCCACCAGCCTGCTGGCAAGCAAGGGCGTGTGGCACCGCCCGCACCTGGCCATGACCGTGGGTGGCGATACGCCGATCGACCCAAACCC
>NZ_JAFFQE010000056.1 GCF_016919005.1 Desulfopila inferna | reverse complement strand
ATCGTAGCCGGCAACCTGAAGGTGGCCGAGTCGCTGCAGAAGGTGCTGGTGAACACCGGCTACGCCGCCGAGTTCGACGCGAAGTTCTGATGTTTCGCGTAAAGCGGTTCATGGGGACGGCACCTGCGAAGGTGCCGTTTTCGTTTGTGCGCACGGAGAGTCGTTTCCGCGACCGCGGAGGGGTGTCACTTTCTTTGCTCGTGCAAAGAAAGTAACCAAAGAAACACGCCGCCGGGGCGCGAGCCGACGTGCTGCGCACGCCGGTACCCTGCGCTCCTCGGCCCGTCGAGGGACGGTGCGGGAACTCGCTGCGCTCAGACACCCGCACCTCTTCGCCCTCGCCGGACCTGCGGTGCTCGGCTCGCTCAAGGCGGACCCAACGTCAAATGCCACAGCTGCACCCAGTAGATC
>NZ_JAFFQE010000055.1 GCF_016919005.1 Desulfopila inferna | reverse complement strand
GAGTCGCCCGCAGAAACAGGTACGCAACGCGTGATTGGATAAGCAATTACTAGATAACTATGTTGCTACATGACCAATGCGTGCAACTTAACCAAAATTCGTCCTACAATGGGCGCCAAGATCAACCAACTTCTTCCTGAGACAACTATGCGCAGCTTTACCGATCTCTGCACGATGGCCTTCGAGCGTTTGCGTTCCCCAGTCGATGGGGCGTTGAACGTCTCCTTCTACGCAATGGATCGTGCGACCCCGTCACTGCATGTTGTCGAGTGCCGCCCGGAAGTCGCCTCCTTTTACGCCGAGGGACAAATCCCCGGTCATGAGGAGGTTGGCGCCATCACATGTGGAATGACGCCAGGCGAGGTCCGCGTTGCGTTGATCATGCCGCCGTCGGCAGTGTTCGGCGACGCTCAGT
>NZ_JAFFQE010000054.1 GCF_016919005.1 Desulfopila inferna | reverse complement strand
GCATACGACCGGGGATGGGAGCCACCTGGTATTGCTTTTCATAACCCCCCACACTATTAATCTCGGTAACACCGGGCACCTTGACCAGTTGCGGCTTAATGATCCAATCCTGGATGGTACGCAACTGCTCGGGCGTATACGCCTCGCCATCGGCATTGGTAGCCCCCTCTTTCGCGCGTACTACATAATTAACAATTTCACCAAGGCCGGAGGCTATTGGCCCCATCGTCGGCTCGATACCGTCGGGTACTTCTCCCCTTACCTTTTGCAATCGCTCACTGATTTGCTGTCTAGCCCAGTAAATATCGGTGCCCTCTTCAAACACCACGGTAACTTGCGACAACCCATAGCGTGAGATCGAGCGGGTGTAGTCCAGCTTTGGTAAACCTGCCATCGCGGTTTCCACCGGATAAGAA
>NZ_JAFFQE010000053.1 GCF_016919005.1 Desulfopila inferna | reverse complement strand
CCTTCGGCGTGTGCTGGCGGGTGGCCGCATCTTCCAGGTTCTTGATCAGACCCATGCGCAAGGCGCCGTAGGCGCGGATGGTCTCGAACTTCTGCAGCGCGGCCTTGTCTTCGTTGATCGCCGGCTGCAGTTCGGTGCCGGTGTAGCCCAGGTCGGCCGCATTGAGGAAGATGGTCGGAATGCCGGCGGTGATCATGGTCACCTCGAAACTGCCAACGCCCGGCACGTCCAGGGTATCGACCAGGTTGCCGGTCGGGAACATCGCGCCCGCATCGCCGTCATCGGACGGATCGATGAATTCCAGCTGGATCTCGGCGGCCGGGAAGGTCACGCCATCCAGCTCGAAATCACCGGTCTCCTGCACTTCGCCATCGCGCATCGGCACGTGGGCGATGATGGTCTTGCCGATGTTGGCC
>NZ_JAFFQE010000052.1 GCF_016919005.1 Desulfopila inferna | reverse complement strand
GTGCCCGCATTGAGGACCATGTCGTTGATGGTCACGTAGAGCGCGTGCTCGAACAGCGGCGACTTGATCTTGTAGGTGGCGCCGATCAGGGTATCCGGGCGCTCCAGGGTCTCGTCCATCTGCACCACCGACGCGGCTTCCGCGGCGGCGGCAAGGGCCTGCTCCTCGGCTTCGTTGACGACCTTGAAGCCCTTGATCTTCTGCGTGATCTTGACTGCTGACATATCGATTCCCCCGGCCTCAGTACTTGCCGTAATAGCCTTCTTTCAAGGCGTCGAAGAGGTTGGCGGCGGTATGGATCTCACCGTCGTACTCGACCTGCTCGTTGCCCTTGAACTCCACCACGCTGCCGTCCTCCAGTTCGAAGCGGTAGCGGGTCTTCTCCAGGTCGGACTCCTTGACCAGCACGCCCTGGAAC
>NZ_JAFFQE010000051.1 GCF_016919005.1 Desulfopila inferna | reverse complement strand
GCCGTCATCTACTTTGAAATCGTCACGACGATTGCGTTGGCGCTGGGCATTGCACTGGCCTATCTGTTCGGGCCCGGCCACGGCATGAATGTGGATCCGAAATCGCTCGATCCGGCGGCCATGGCGTCGTACATGACGACCGCCAAGCAGGTGGAATCGACTGGCGTTGCAGCGTTCTTCCTCAAGCTGATTCCCGATACGTTCGTCAGCGGCTTCGTGAAGGGCGACATCCTGCAGGTGCTGCTGGTGTCGATCCTGTTCGGCTGCTCCCTCTCGCTGCTGGGAGAGCGGACCAAGCCGCTGGTCAACCTGATCGATCAGCTCTCCCATGTGCTGTTCCGCATGATGGCCGTGATCATCCGCCTGGCGCCGCTGGGCGTGCTGGGCGCGGTGGCCTTTACCGTCGGCAAGTACGGCGC
>NZ_JAFFQE010000050.1 GCF_016919005.1 Desulfopila inferna | reverse complement strand
GCACGATACGGTTGATTTTCGACAGGCCAATCACCTTTTCTTTGGGAATGTAGGCGACGGTCGCTTTGCCATCGATGATCACAAAGTGGTGTTCACAGGTGCTGGTCAGCGTGATATCACGCACGGTCACCATCTCATCAACCTTCATTTTATTCTCAATGACGGTGATTTTCGGGAAGTTGGCGTAGTCGAGACCGGAAAAGACTTCATCCACATACATTTTGGCGATGCGATGCGGCGTTTCCATCAGGCTGTCATCTTCAAGATCCAGATTCAGCAGCTGCATAATCTCGGTCATGTGCCCGGCAATCAGACTTTTACGTGTGTTGTCATCTATATCGCGCGTCGGTGCACGTAACGGCGTTTCCAGTCCACGCGCCAGCAGCGCTTCGTGAACCAGGGCAGCTTCCTGACTTAGGG
>NZ_JAFFQE010000049.1 GCF_016919005.1 Desulfopila inferna | reverse complement strand
GTATAAGGTCTGGTACGTTTGGAGACGCGTTCGGAACTCTAAATGCTTTATTTTCAGGAGTGGCATTTGCTGGTGTGGTAGTCACTCTTTATCTTCAGCGAAAGGATATAAAAAATAGTCAAGAGCAAGTTGAGAGGCAGCAGGTTGAAGCTGCTCGACAGCAAGAAGAGTCGCAGTTTTATAATATGCTAGGCTTGCAACAAAGTGTGGTTCGTGGCTTTGATGTGGTAACAATTCACTTTGATACAATCGGAAATACTACGCGCCCAGACTCAATAACAGGGACGGATTGTTTTAGGACGTGGGCCTTGCGACTAAAACGTGCTTATAAAGAGCTCGAAAATGCATTGGATGACGATGATGTGGATTTTACAATCGATGCTTACGACTTGGTTTGGAATAAGCATCGCAGGGATTTAAGT
>NZ_JAFFQE010000048.1 GCF_016919005.1 Desulfopila inferna | reverse complement strand
AGCTTGGATCATGCGATTCAGAAACAGCGAGATGAATCTTCTGCTATTCAGCTGATGGCCAGCCTGGCGATTGCAGCGGCTGGCCTGCTGATGCTGTGGTTTGCTGCCGCCCGGTTGGTCGCTCCGATTCGCCAGATTGCTGAGCGACTGCAGGATATTGCCTCAGGGGAGGGGGATCTAACCCAGCGGCTGCATGTCGGCCAGCAAGACGAGCTGGGTGAGCTGGCGACCTGGTTTAACCGCTTCCTGGATAAATTACAGCACACCATCTCACAAGTGATTATTGCAGTTGATGAAGTTGGCACAACGGCCAATGAGGCTGCGCAGGTGGCCAGCCATACCCGTGATGGCAGCCAGGCGCAGTTTAAAGAAGTTGACATGGTGGCGACGGCGTCTGAAGAAATGTCGCAGACGGCCGAGCAG
>NZ_JAFFQE010000047.1 GCF_016919005.1 Desulfopila inferna | reverse complement strand
CCGTAGATTTTCTCCAACTGACTCATGACTTCGCCTTCGGTTTACGTGCCCCGCCACTTTTGGCTGGAGCAGAACCCGCTTTTGGCGGGCCTTTACGATGTTTGCTCGGTTTTGCTGGCTTGCCGCCGGAGGCCTTTTCAGGCGCCGACCGTCCGGTCTTTCCCCCAGGCGCCGCTTTACCACCGTTTTTGGCGTCGGAAAGCAGAGCCTTCTTCATTTCACGGCTTTTACGCAGCTCGGCGTTTTTCGCCACAGCGTCGCTTGGGCGATAAGCTTCGGGAGCCTTCTCTTTCGCTGGACGGCGACCTGCGGTTTTTGCAGGAGCCGCTTCGGCTTTTTCCTTCGCGGCTGGCGCAGCAGTTTCAGCACCACGCTTTTTGCGACCAATCGGCGCGCTGATGGTTTTTTCAGCCATCTCGAAGT
>NZ_JAFFQE010000046.1 GCF_016919005.1 Desulfopila inferna | reverse complement strand
GTGAAGTACCCGTACTTCTCGGGCACCGAGGTGCCCGAGAAGTACGGGTACTTCACATTGGAGAACATGCCGTGCAGGGCGTGGGCGAACTCGTGGAAGGTGGTGTTCACCTCGTCCCAGGTCAGCAGGGTCGGCTGGCCGGCCGGCGGCTTCGGGATGTTAAGGTGATTGGCGACCACCGGCTTGAAGCCGGTCAGCTTCGACTGCGAGACGTAGGAGTTCATCCACGCGCCGCCGCGCTTGGAGGCGCGTGCGTACGGGTCGAAGATGAAGATTGCCAGCTGGCTGCCGTCGGCGTCGAACACGTCGTAGACGGTCACGTCGTCGTGGTAGACCGGAAGGTCTGTGCGCTGCTTGAAGGTCAGGCCGAATTCCAGGTTGGCGGCATGGAACACGCCGTTCTCCAGCACGTTCTTCATTTCGA
>NZ_JAFFQE010000045.1 GCF_016919005.1 Desulfopila inferna | reverse complement strand
CGTCACGGATGACCCACGCTTCCCACATTGCCTCTATCGAACATGAGCTGGATGGCTTTCATCAGAGCCTGGTGACTTATCGCCAGCAGATGGGCGCCTGGTATTCGCGGACGGTGGATTCGGTGAGCCATGCGGCAGATATGCCGTCGTTGCTGGGGATGGATCGGGTGTTGCGCGTCGGTGACTCGCAGACAACCGTGAGCATGAGCGACCCGAACTTTATCGGCAGTGTTGCCGTGTGCCAGTTGGGCGGCGAGCTGAAGATAGAGAGCAAATTCGACTCAGTGTATGACGTGCCGATTGGCGACATTCCGGTCGAGGTTATCGGGCTGGATGACGGCAGTTCCACGCGGGTCATGTTGGATGAGCACGGCAAGGGCTCACACCACTGCGCCGCTGGCGGGCGCTATCAGGTTCGGGTACAGGG
>NZ_JAFFQE010000044.1 GCF_016919005.1 Desulfopila inferna | reverse complement strand
AGCGGGGAAGAGGTGATGGAGCAACTCCGCACCGGGGCCTTTGACGTCGTGGTGCTCGACATTTCCATGCCCGATCGCAACGGCATCGACACCCTCAAGCTGGCTCGCCAGCGCCATCCGGATCTGCCGGTGCTGATCCTGTCGACCTTCCCGGAAGACCAGTACGCCATCAACCTGATCCGCGCAGGGGCATCGGGCTATCTGACAAAAGAAAGCGCGCCGGACGAGCTGGTCAAGGCCATCCGTACCGTGTCGCAAGGCCGTCGCTATGTCAGCCCGACCGTGGCCGAGCTGCTCATTGGCGGCCTGGAAAAGCCGACCGACCAGCCGCTGCACCAGACGCTGTCCAAGCGTGAGTTTCAGATCTTCTGCAAGCTGGCGCGCGGGCAATCGGTATCGATCATCGCGGAAGAGCTGTTCCTGAGCGTCAAGA
>NZ_JAFFQE010000043.1 GCF_016919005.1 Desulfopila inferna | reverse complement strand
ACATCGGCCTGGGCCAGCTCCGTCTTGCTGATGCTCTGACCCATGATGGCTGTCGTCTGCAGCAGCATGCTCGCCTGCCCCGACACAGCCTGGTTGGCAGGGTCTGCCGAGATGTTCACTGCAATCACGAACGTCGCGCCCATCTGCTTGGCGTAGGTAACCGGCACTGGCGCCACCAAGCCGCCGTCCACATATTGGCGGCCGCTGATCGTTACCGGCTGGAACACGCCTGGGATACTGCAGGACGCACGCACCGCCTGACCGGTATTGCCGCGCCGGAACAGGATCGGCTTGCCGCTCGCCAGGTCCGTCGCAACGATGCCGAGTGGAATGCGCATCTGCTCGATCGTCTTCTGCTTGACCAGCCGGTTGATGTATTTCTCCAGCGCCTCGCCCTTGAGCCAGCCGCCGAAGCGCGTTCCGAAGGGCAGCGC
>NZ_JAFFQE010000042.1 GCF_016919005.1 Desulfopila inferna | reverse complement strand
GGCCAGCACAATACCGGTGTGGCTTGGGTCGAAGGCAAAGGCATTCTGCAGCGAGTGGGTGACGGTGTACGACTGCAGGCCGATGAAGGCGAAGCCGTAGGTGACCAGCAGCAAGATCGAGAACACGATGGCCATGCTCTTGCGCTTCAGCCCGTGCTGGATGTAGTAGGCCGGGCCGCCACGGTACAGGCCGTCGCCATCAGCGCGCTTGTACACCTGGGCCAGGGTGCATTCGAAGAAGCTGCTGGACATGCCCACCAGTGCGGTGACCCACATCCAGAACACGGCACCTGGGCCGCCCAGGGTCACTGCGATACCGACACCGGCGATGTTGCCGGCGCCCACGCGGCCGGCCAGGCTCAGCATCAGGGCCTGGAAGGAGCTCAGCTGGCCTGCCTGGCCACGCAGCGATTCCTTGAACACGCTGAACATATG
>NZ_JAFFQE010000041.1 GCF_016919005.1 Desulfopila inferna | reverse complement strand
CCGTAGAGCCGAGCCTATGCTCGGCTGACGCCCACGCGCGAACGGCAGCCGGGCGTGGGCTCGGCTCTACAGGAGCCTTACCAGCCTTCCAGCACGATCTTGCCCTTGGCGCGGTGGCTTTCCAGCAGCGCATGCGCGCGCCGCAGGTTGGCCGCGTCGATGCGCCCGAAGTGCTCGCCCAGGGTGGTCTGCAGCACGCCGGTGTCGACCAGCTCGGCCACCCGGTTCAACAGGTCGTGCTGGCGCTGCATGTCCGCCGTCCGGTACAGCGGGCGGGTGAACATCGATTCCCAGTGCAGCGACAGCGCCTTGCGCTTGAGCGCCATCACATCCACCTGGCCGGGGTCGTCGATCAGGCCGAACTGGCCCTGCGGCGCCAGCAGCTCGACGATCTGCGCGTAGTGCTGGTCGGAATGGGTCAGGCTGGCCACATGC
>NZ_JAFFQE010000040.1 GCF_016919005.1 Desulfopila inferna | reverse complement strand
CTCTCGGCGTCCTTGTCGGTGTCGATCAGGGCCCGCGCCGCCGCCAGCGCATAATTGCCGCCCGAGCCGATCGCCATCACGCCGGCCTCCGGTTCCAGCACGTCGCCGGTCCCGGTCAGGACCAGCGAGACCTCCTTGTCGGCCACGATCATCATCGCTTCCAGCCGGCGCAGATAGCGGTCGGTGCGCCAGTCCTTGGCGAGCTCGACGGCCGCCCGGGTCAGCTGCCCCGGATATTGCTCGAGCTTGCTCTCCAGCCGCTCGAACAGGGTAAACGCGTCGGCAGTGGCCCCGGCGAAGCCGCCGATCACATCGCCCTTGCCGAGCTTGCGCACCTTGCGGGCATTCGACTTGATGACGGTCTGGCCGATCGAGACCTGGCCGTCGCCGCCGATGACCACCCTGCCCCCTTTGCGGACGGTCAGGATCGTGGTGC
>NZ_JAFFQE010000039.1 GCF_016919005.1 Desulfopila inferna | reverse complement strand
ACTTTAAGCGCTGCAATACGGCCGGTTCTTCAACCTCGATTCGTACTGGAACACCAAGCATCCTTTCCAAGTCGGTCCGCTGCGCGTCAGTTACTGGCGCGCCAGGTCGAACCGCAACAACAACTTCACCCGTTCGCTCATCTACGTATCGTCCGTGTGCCGATGGCAGCAGGCGGTTAATGTCACGGTCGCCCTTCTTTAGGGCCTCGGTCAATTTCGCGTAGGTGTGCGTAGCACCAGGGCGAAACACCACCTCGACCCGATGCCCGCCGACCCGATGCGTCTGCGTCTCGACCGGGGTTTCACCAACCAAGCGCACCACTAGGCGATTAGGCTCTTCGAAGTACAACCCGGCGAGCCGCTTCCTGTTCTCGCGCCGCAGCCGCTCAACGAGCGGCCCAATGTCAGGCTGCTGTTCCATGAAAGTCCCCTGCCC
>NZ_JAFFQE010000038.1 GCF_016919005.1 Desulfopila inferna | reverse complement strand
GACCCGCGCCCTGGGGGTGAGCTACGAGACCATCAGCGGCACGCTGTCCGCCGCCTTCGGCTCGGAGGTGATCAATGACTTCACCAATGCGGGGCGCCAACAGCGGGTGGTGATCCAGGCCGAACAGGGCAACCGGATGACCCCGGAAAGCGTGCTCGAGCTATACGTGCCTAACGCTGCTGGCAACCTGGTACCGCTCAGCGCCTTCGTCAGCGTGAAATGGGAAGAGGGACCGGTGCAATTGGTGCGCTACAACGGCTACCCGTCGATCCGCATCGTCGGTGACGCCGCGCCCGGCTTCAGCACCGGCGAAGCCATGGCGGAAATGGAGCGCCTGGCCGCGCAACTGCCGGCCGGCATCGGCTACGAGTGGACCGGCCTGTCCTATCAGGAGAAGGTCTCCGCCGGGCAGGCCACCAGCCTGTTCGCCCTCGCCA
>NZ_JAFFQE010000037.1 GCF_016919005.1 Desulfopila inferna | reverse complement strand
ACAGTAGTGAGGAGACCACGGATGCGTAGTTTCCTTCGCGGCGCCCGGGAAAGCGTCCGCCGGCTGGTGGCCTTCGCTCAAGCCGAAGGCTGGAGCGTCGACCGCTCCGCCGGCGGCCACTTGAAGCTCAGCAAGATCGGCTGCGCCTCGATCTTCATCTCTTCCACGCCAAGCGACGCACGCGGCGAGCTCAATGCCCGCGCCCTGCTCCGTCGAGCCGACAGGCAGCGTTCCCTGAACCAGGAGTCTTTCTGATGCCTATCAAACACGCCATCGTCCATCTGATCGAGAAGAAGCCCGACGGCACCCCGGCCGTGCTCCACGCGCGCGACGCCGAGCTGGGCGACTCCCAGGCCATCGAGAACCTGCTGGCCGACCTCAACGAAAGCTACAACGCCAAGAACAAGGCCTGGGGCTTCTTCCAGGGCGAGTCCGGGGC
>NZ_JAFFQE010000036.1 GCF_016919005.1 Desulfopila inferna | reverse complement strand
GCCACAGGACGCCTGCGTGACGAACTGGCCAAATATCCCTTTGCTGAAGGCGGTATTGTTCTGTTTTGTCAGTACCGGTATCTGGCCGTTGAGTATTTGCTGGTTGCGGTTCTCAATAGCTGCAGCAGTATGCGGGTTAATGAGCAGCTAGATATCAGCAGCACGCATTATCTGGATATCAATCATGCGGATATTGTTGCGCGCATCGATTTAACCGAGTGGGAAACCAATCCTGAATCAACCCGTTATCTGACCTTTCTGAAAGGTCGGGTAGGGCGTAAGGTTTCCGATTTCTTTATGGATTTTCTGGCGGCGTCCGAAGGGTTGGATACCAAGGCGCAAAATCGCGGTCTGCTGAAAGCCGGCGATGAATATTGTGATGGTGCGCAATTGGACAAGAATGAGCGTCAGAACTATCGACAACAGGTCTATAGCTATTGCAACGAGCAACTG
>NZ_JAFFQE010000035.1 GCF_016919005.1 Desulfopila inferna | reverse complement strand
GTTCGCCTGCGTATGCATTTTGTTTCGATGACGAAAGGCATTGGCGCGACGCTTGACAAGATTTGGGCGTAAACGTATGTTTCAAACAACTGTTTGACCGCTATAAAAACTCAACGCGGTTGTTCATTCCCGGTTACATCAGCAGAGGTTTATCGCTATGCCTGACTACAAGGCCCCCTTGCGTGATATTCGCTTCGTTCGTGACGAGCTGCTCGGCTATGAGGCGCATTATCAGAGCCTCCCGGCTTGCCAGGACGCCACTCCGGACATGGTTGACGCCATTCTCGAGGAAGGTGCCAAGTTTTGTGAGCAGGTGCTGGCTCCGCTGAACCGTGTGGGCGACCTGGAAGGTTGCACCTGGAGTGAATCCGGCGTTAAGACCCCTACCGGCTTCAAGGAAGCCTACAAGCAATTCGTCGAAGGCGGCTGGCCAAGCCTGGCTCACGACGTTGAGC
>NZ_JAFFQE010000034.1 GCF_016919005.1 Desulfopila inferna | reverse complement strand
AACCCCAGCCAGGTGGCCTACGGTCCCATGCCGGTGACGGTGAAGACCCCGGCCTGCCCGCTGGTGGTGTCGCCGCCGCCGCGCGGAATGGATGGCCAATGGCTAGTGGAAGGCTCTGGAACGGACCTCAAGGTCCTGTGCCGGGATACCGCTGGTCGAGTGATCGGTTATGCCCTGACCGGAGCGGCGGTGAACGAAAAATTGGCCCTGAACAAAGAGTTACCCGGCCTCATGGCTTGAATGCCATTGGCTCCGGCCGTTATGCCGTCGAGACTTGCGGCAAAATTGTCGGACGATACTGGCGCAGTCCTCGGGAGCATGCCATCCTCCATCGCGTCTACCGCAGTCTAGAGCCTATGGTTCCGGTGGACTGCGGTGCCTTTGAGCGCTGCTGGGAAGACAGCACGGACACAAAAACAACAAACCGTCAAAGAGGCAACTATGCGTAAACCAGAAC
>NZ_JAFFQE010000033.1 GCF_016919005.1 Desulfopila inferna | reverse complement strand
TCTACATCCCGCCACAGATCCTCACCCAAGAGGAATTCAACAAGGCCGCAGCGCTTTTCGTCTCACCCGACGGCCGCTCGGTCCGGTATCTGGTGCAGACGGCCCTCGACCCGTTCGGCACCGCGGCCATGGACCAGGTCAAGGACATCGTGAAGACGGCCGAAAGCGCCCGTCCCAACACGTCTTTGACGGACGCGAAGATCTCACTGGTCGGTTTCTCGTCGATCCAGAACGAGATGCGCAACTACTACGACGGCGACCTCCGATTCATCATCACCGTCACCCTGATCGTGGTGTTCCTGATCCTCGCCGCGCTGTTGCGGTCGATCATCGCGCCGATCTATCTCGTGTTGTCCGTGGTCCTTTCGTACATGTCGGCACTGGGCATCGGTGTGGTCTTCTTCCAGTTCATCCTGGGCAAGGAGATCGTCTGGACCGTTCCCGGCATGGCGTTTCTGG
>NZ_JAFFQE010000032.1 GCF_016919005.1 Desulfopila inferna | reverse complement strand
GTGGTCGATCCCGTGCATGATCGTGCTGGTCCTGGCGGTCCTGACCTGGCGCTCGTCGCACGCACTGGATCCGTACCGTCCGCTGGATTCGGACGTCAAGCCGGTCACCATCGAGGCGATCTCGCTGGACTGGAAGTGGCTGTTCATCTATCCGGAAGAGAAGGTGGCGGTCGTCAACGAAATCAAGTTCCCGGTCAACACGCCGCTGAACTTCAAGATCACGTCCGATTCGGTGATGAATGCGTTCTTCATCCCGCACCTGGGCAGCATGATCTACTCGATGGCTGCGATGGAGACCAAGCTCCACCTGATCGCCAACGAGACCGGTGAATTCCCGGGCATGTCTTCGCACTACAGCGGCGCGGGCTTCGCCAAGATGCACTTCACCGCCTACTCGGTCACCGATGCCGAGTACCGCCAGTGGCTGGACCAGGTCCGCGCCGGCGAGCAGACCCTGGAC
>NZ_JAFFQE010000031.1 GCF_016919005.1 Desulfopila inferna | reverse complement strand
CTGCCGGCGGGTGTGAAGGTCGAGCGCTACTACGATCGCTCGGAGCTCGTCTCCGTCACCACGCATACGGTCATGCACGCGCTGCTGTTTGGCTGCCTGCTGGTGTTCTTTATTCAATGGATATTTCTGGGCGATCTGCGCAGCGCCATCATTGTCAGCGCGAACATTCCGTTTGCGCTGTTCTTCAGCATACTGATCCTGCTGCTGACGGGGGAGTCCGCCAACCTGCTCTCGGTCGGGGCGGTGGACTTCGGGATCATCGTGGATTCATCCGTCATCCTGGTGGAGAACATCTTCCGCAACTTCCAGATGCCGGCCGCAGAGCAGACGCGCCTGCTGATGAGCCGTGACGCGAAGATGCTTGGATTCCGCGTGCCCGAACGCCTGCGCATGATTTTCGTCAGTGCCTTGCAGGTTGATCGCGCGGTGTTCTTCTCGGCGCTCATAACGGTGGCGGCGTTCGTTCC
>NZ_JAFFQE010000030.1 GCF_016919005.1 Desulfopila inferna | reverse complement strand
CTCGAGTTCGCTCAGGAAGCGGTCGACGGTGGCCGACTGTGCCTGCGGATCGGCGACGTGCGCCCGGACGATCTCGGCGGCCTTGTTCACGGCCTCCGCGCCGAGCCCGGTGCGCAGCTGACGGATGAGCTGCTGGCGCATCAACTGGATCTGCTGTGCGCCTTGGGACTTGATCCGCTCCGCCTCGGAGCCGGCCTGTTCGGACAGCTGCGCGGCGATGCGCTCGGAGTCCTGCTTGGCCTCCTCGGTGACCTTCTCCGACTCGGCCTTGGCGTCGGCAAGCGCCTTGGCGTGCATCGCGTCGGCATCAGCGAGCTTCTTGGCTGCCTCGGCACTCTCGGCGAGCGCCGCACGCACGGCCTCCTGCTGGTTACGCATCAGGGTCCGTACGGGTGGCACCACCCACTTGACGATGATGAACGCGATGACGGCAAAGCCGATCAGCTGTCCGATGAAAATCGACATCTACTG
>NZ_JAFFQE010000029.1 GCF_016919005.1 Desulfopila inferna | reverse complement strand
CTGGAGGTCTTCACCCGCGCCCTGGAAAGCCGCGACCCCTTCGACTACCACGGCGAGTTCTACCGGCTGGAGGACGCCGGCAGCGGCTTCCTGCCGATCCAGCGGCCGCGCCCGCCGCTATCCGTTGGCGGCTCCTCGGCGCAGGCACAACGCCTGGCGGTGCGCTTCGCTGACGTCTACGCCGGCCACTTCGCCAGCCCCACGCAGACCGCGGAGCTCAAGCGCAGGCTGAACGAGGAGGCGGCGGAGCAGGGCCGGCGGCTGAAGTTCTGGAAGCACTTCCAGGTGATCCTCGGCGACAGTCCGGCGGCGGCCCTGGACATCGCCGAGCACTACCGCCAGGCCGCTTTCGAACTGCTTCTGGCACGGCCCCTCGACGAACTGGCGGCATCGCCGCAGGTCGCCCGCGACGGCGAGCGCGACCGGCTCGCCCGGCTGGAGCCGGAGGCCTTGCGCGAATGGGTGGCGAATAC
>NZ_JAFFQE010000028.1 GCF_016919005.1 Desulfopila inferna | reverse complement strand
GCTATATTCTGACGGTTCGCTTATCCATGCCCATCATTCTGGTGGCGCTAGCGACGGCCTCGCTGGTGGGGGGCTCGGTAAAAGTGGTGATCCTGCTGCTGGGGTTGCTGCTGTGGGATCGCTTCCTGATTGTTTCCCGCTCGGTCACCCGGCAGCTGCGCGAAGCGGAGTTTATCGCCGCGGCCAAGACGCTGGGAGCCTCTTCGATGTTCATTATGCTGCGGGAAATTCTGCCCAATTTGCTTGGTCCGCTGACGGTGGTGGCGACGCTGGAAATTGCCCATGCCATTCTGCTGGAAGCCACGCTCTCTTTCCTCGGGCTGGGCGTACAGCCGCCGATGCCGTCATGGGGACTGATGGTGGCGGAAGGCAAGGCGTACATGTTCTTTCAACCCTGGGTCATCCTGATCCCGGGCGTGGTGCTGGCTATCCTCGTGCTGGGGATCAATCTGGTGGGAGACGGCCTGCGCGACGTTACCG
>NZ_JAFFQE010000027.1 GCF_016919005.1 Desulfopila inferna | reverse complement strand
TCTACTGCCGGAAAGTGTCTGGCGCTGTGTTGAACGCAGTCGCAGTGAGATTTTCAACGTCACCTCCTAAAAGGATTTCTTCCATGGACACTATCGAACTGAAGATCAAGGGCATGAGCTGCGGCTCCTGCGTCTCGTCGGTTACTCATGCACTGCAGCGAGTGCCTGGTGTGGATGCCGTCGACGTGGATCTGGCGCGCGGTATCGCGCGCGTCAGCGGTAACGCCCAGGCCGCGCCCGCAATGCTGGCCGCGCTGGCAGCAGCCGGTTACGAAGCCGAGTCGCTTAGCACTGGCGCCGGAGCGAAGACGGAGCATGCCCACCATGGTGACGTCCCAACCGGCACTGCTCACAAGAGCGGTGGATGCTGCCACTGATAGACCGCTAGGAGGGGCGGCCGGGCAGTGCACCGATCGGCGTCCCTAACCTTGACCTTGCGAAGGAGTTCTCATGTCGTCGCTTCGATCTCTCTCCAGGCACCGCCAGTCGGGCCGCATCGGTTCAGGGGCCATCTTCATTGCGTTTGCGTTGATTGCCCTGTTCTTCCTGTTCACCGAGCACCGGGCACATC
>NZ_JAFFQE010000026.1 GCF_016919005.1 Desulfopila inferna | reverse complement strand
TGGGAAAAAGAACTCCTGACGAGGCCTACAGCATCATGATGCCAACAGTTGAAAAGGCAGCTTAAAAAAAAGCAGAGCTTCCACTTTAAAAACAGCAAATGCTGTTCAAACAAACTAAGCCACCTCTATGGGATTCAACGCCCTTATACGAGGACGAAAAATAAACTCTGCCAAATAAATATTTAATTCAGGGAGAGGTAAATCCTTTCAATGCTGTTTTTGATGCTGAAAAGTGCAACCTAATGTCTCAAAATCGTCATTCTCGGAAGGCTTTTCCTGAAAAGACAGACAGTTAATTTGGTCCGACAAGAAATCAAGCGACGCAGACACGAACCAAAGCGACAACGTATTTTTTAAACAAACATGGAAGGACAGATGATGGCAGAATCGGTATTAGAATTTCAGGAGTTAAAACCGCATCGGGAGACCGGATCGGTGTGGCAACTCTCAGTGCGGAAAAAAATCTCAATGCCATCAATCTTGACATGATCGACGGACTATACAGGCAACTGCAGGATTGGCGTCACAATGAACACATTGCCTGTGTCTGGCTGCAGGGGCTGGTGACAAGGCGTTTTGTGCTGGCGGAGATATCATCCACCTTTATCAGTCCATGTGTAATAACCCGCAGGGTACAAATGACTATGCAGAAAAGTTTTTTTTCTCATGAATATCGCCTAGATTATCTGATCCATAATTATCCAAAGCCGATAATATGCTGAGGCCACGGAATTACCATGGGGGGGGCTGGGG
>NZ_JAFFQE010000025.1 GCF_016919005.1 Desulfopila inferna | reverse complement strand
TCGTGTACATGGTAGCGCCTTAGTTCATTGTTATTTTCAACAACTGTGAGTTGTTTTGCCGGAAAAAACCACTGCCATACCAGTTCCCGTGCTGCATTTTTGTATTTGACTTCCAGCTGGTTTGGAAGGAAAACACCTGAATATCCGCCCTGGCAATCTCTTTCATGCAGTGCTATGACACTCTCCAGTTGTGTTTTGAGTTGGCTGAGCAAAATATCAGGGATGGGAACCGTTCTATCCTTTTTTCCTTTTCCATCGTGAATAGTGAGCACTTTCATGTCAAAATTAAAATTATTAACCCGAAGAGAAAGACACTCAGAGATACGTAAACCACACCCGTACATCAGGCTGATGATCAAATGATAAGGCATATTTAACTTCGCCAAGATTTGGTCTATTTCTTCTCTGCTGAGCACTACGGGTATATACGGTTTACGCTTTGCCCTGACGACGCCTTCCACCTTACCGAACTCTTTACCAAGGACGTGGCGGTAGAAAAATAATAATGCATTAAAAGCCTGGTTTTGGGTGGAAGCCGCAACCCTTTTTTCCACAGCCAGTGATGTTAAAAATTCCTTTACATCTTCAGTCCCCAGTAACCTGGGATCCTTACTCTTGGTAAATGCCTGAAACTTTCTCACCCAACCACTATAGGTTTTCAAAGTTGTCTGTGAATAGTGGCGAACACGAATACTATTTTGTAGCTTTGTGAATACTCCTGTCCAGTCAGAACTCTTTATTTCGATAGGTATTTCTTTATTTGAAGTTTCCCTGGATTTGGGGGAAACAATTTCTAACATTTTGTATTCTTGACGATTCTCACTGATTGTGTTAGGTGAAACATTGACACCGTGTATCGTAATATTTTTATGACTGTTATCTTTTTTCAGCTGCGAAGATTGAGTACATGCAAAATAGTACTGAATCGCTTGCTTCGCCTGCTTTTGCTGTTTTAATGACTGTCTCTTTTGGTCGAGCTTTTTTAAAAAAGCAGACAAGCTCTCATCCGTTTCTTGTTGGAATTGATATTTATGACAAAAATCAAGAAAATATCTCAACCACTTCAAGTAATACCGGTGTTGCCCGACAGGAACTCCT
>NZ_JAFFQE010000024.1 GCF_016919005.1 Desulfopila inferna | reverse complement strand
CCCCACCATAGCGTCATATTGCCGGAAATGAAAGTGATAGAGCTCGCTTTCGCTGTCAAAGCGCTTGCCGGTGAAGGTATAGGGGTTTTTATCCAAATCTCCCGCCAGCACCTCGCCGAAGACATCATAAACATATCTGGTTTTCTGTTTTCCCTTATGGTTGCCGAGTGAGGCGACACTGCCAAGGGCGTCGTAGGCGTAGTAGAGCTTTCTGCCTTCGGGCCTGTGGCTGTATTCGCCCGGATTGCTCGGGGAGATGTTGTATTGCTGCTGGGCGATAATCCTGCCGTTGGCGCGGTAGTAGGCGGTGACCTTCTGGCTTTGTGGGCCTGAGACCTCCTGAATAACGTCCGTGCCGTCATAGAGATAGCTCTCGATGATGTTTTTGCCTTTGTTTTTAAAGGCACGACGATTGAAACCATCATAGCCGTAGCCGGTGGTTTCACCGTCGGGGGCTGTGAACTGGACGAGAAAATTATTGGCGTTATAGCGGTAACGGGCTTCGCCGTCTTCATCGATTTTGGCGATGCGATTGCCGTTGGCATCGTAGCTGTAGGCGGTATTTCCTTCCCGGATGAGCTGGTTGGCCTCGTTGTAGTGGTAGTAGATTGTCTCCTGATCGTCAGTCATGGACAGCCGGTTGCCCACCGGATCGTAGGTGTATTGGGCGAAATCGGGTACAGACGTCTCAGGTTCCTTGCCCTTTCCTTTGTGGTGGCCGTTTTTCTTACCTTTCCCCTTGTCGCTTCCCTTATTTTTGCCGTTGTTCGCTCTTCCGGCGGACTCAATTTGCGGATAATCGACCTCGATCAGCCGGTAATGTTTGTCGTATTGATAGGTGGTGAGCTTGCCGTCTTCATCGGCCATGGACAGCTTGTTCCCCACCGCATCGTAGGTGTAGACAAAGGAGGATAGTATATCTCTGTCGCTTGCGGAGACGATGGAGGCGATGCGGTTGTCCTGATTGTATTGGGTTTCTGTGACGGTAGAGTTGGGATAGGATACGCGCACGGCCCGGCCCATGGAATCATATTCATAACTGGTTTTTTCACCTTCCGGGTCGGTGAAGTCGGTCAGTCGGCCGGCTTTGTCATAGCTGTAGGAGAATACGCCGTTGTCGGGATCGATCATCTGGGTGCGGTTGCCCAGCAGATCGTATTGATAATCCACCCGTCCCATGAATTTATCGATGGCGGTTACCAGCATACCGCGGGCATCGTAATAGCGCTGCTCCCTGGTCGATTC
>NZ_JAFFQE010000023.1 GCF_016919005.1 Desulfopila inferna | reverse complement strand
TGATGTGGTCCAGTAAAAACGGACATATTCCTAAGCTGCTTTTTTCATAACTGACAATTTCTCAAAATCCATTGGACTGAGATAGCCAAGGTATGAATGATATCTTTTGCTATTGTAGAACATTTCAATGTAATCGATTATATCGCCTCTGGCTTCTTCCCGCGTTCTGTAAACAGAATCAAATACACGTTCTATTTTCAGAGTACCGAAAAAACTCTCAGCGACACTATTATCCCAACAATCGCCTTTGCGACTCATGCTGCTGAGCATTCCATGTTGTCTCAACTCTTTTTGGAACGCTTTACTGCAATACTGGCTGCCTCGATCCGAGTGAAAAATAAGCCCTTTTTGTGGTCTTCTGCGCCAGACTGAGATTTTCAATGCATTGAGAACCAACCGCTTATTGATCCGGTGACTCATTGACCAACCAACTACTCTGCGAGAAAACAAGTCAATCACAACAGCAAGATACAGCCACCCCTCCTTGGTCCATATATACGTGATGTCCGAACAGTACACTCGATCAGGTTCTGGGATGGCGAATTTCCTTTCGAGCAGATTAGGGGCTACCGCCAGTTTGTGTTTGCTGTCAGTAGTAGCTTTGAATTTCTTTTTCTGTTTGGCAGTCACTGCCGCCAAGCGCATCAGAGTTCCAGCTTTGCCTCTACCACATGATTCACCTTGTGCTTCTAGCTCTGCAGAGATCCGTCGCGCTCCATATGATCCACGTGTTTTTTGGTGAATCTCCTTTACTTTCGGAATGAGTCGGTCCCTCTCTTGCTGCCTCAGTGATTTCCTTCTTTTCTTCCAAGAATAGAAACCACTTCGGCATACCTGCATGACTTTGCAAAGAAGAGTTAGAGAATACGCCCCCTTCACAGTATCGATAAAACGATACCTCATCCCTGTTCCCTGGCGAAGAAGGCAGCCGCCTTTTTTAAAATTTCTCTCTCCAGCTTGAGCTGCTTATTCTCTTTTCTCAGACGGTTAAGTTCTGCTCGAACAGCGGCTGAACTTGCAGCATTATCATTACCAGATTCATCACCTTCGTAATCTCTTTTCCAGCGGCCCAGTAGGTTTGGGTGGACTCCGAGATTCTTGGCTGCTTCCGTTATTTTGTAGCCGTGCTCAAGAACAAGTTTCACAGCTTCTACTTTGAATTCTTGTGTATATTTTCTTCTTCTTTCGGTCATAATGACACCTCCTTGTCGAATAAAAATCCAAACTTAAGAAAGTGTCCATTATTTCTTTACCACTTCA
>NZ_JAFFQE010000022.1 GCF_016919005.1 Desulfopila inferna | reverse complement strand
TGAGGTGTATACTGTTGCTGTTCACAGGCGAGAAGCTATTCTCGCCTGTTGTACACAACTAGCCATATAGGGTATGAATATATCCGCAGGCTGAGCGGGGGGCAGAACTGCTGCCCCCCGGCGATTGCGGATTCCGGTTGCCTCGGCCATGATGCTTACCTGAATGGCCAGCCCGGGGGGAAAGGAGCAAACCCATACTTTCTTTCATGATCCGGCCAAAACCTGTTGCCCTTATCGCGGTCGCGATAATCGCGGCAGCTGGCAATACCTTTTTTGCAGAGGGTCGAAATATATTCATATTTAATGAATTCTTTGAACGCAGGGTTTTTTTCCGGCTCAAAAACAACTTCTCTGCTGGGTGACCATTCGCTTTCGCCAATGCCGGTGCCGGGACCTTTCTGAAAGTTTCGCCTCGAAGGTCCGTCCGGGAGAGTGTCTCTCCGCTGGCGGGGATTATAGATATCCTGCCGCCGATCCTTATAAACCGCCAGAGCGATAACCCCAATGGCCGAATAATCCCCCCAGGCCGCGGCATAGGAGTCTTCCATGCCGGTGAAATAAAAACGGTTGACTCGATCCCTGCCTGTGCGCCATCCTTCATATCCGCCAGTCTGGTAAGGTTCGAGGACATACATACGTTCCTGGCGGCCAAGGTATGATTTTGTGCCGGAAATGATATTGCGGCCATCCACGGCAATGACAACTCCGATGCGGGAGCCGCTACGGTTGTGGATTTGTATCCGGTAGCGTTCATCATCTCGCGCTTCCACATAATTGCGTTTTTCGCCCCCCCTGCCGAAACCGGCATCATATTTGGTCAGCACCCCACGATGATCGGAAATGATGTCAACGTCGACAGCGGAATAATGTTCAAGGCTACGTGCCGCTACCTGGCCGTAGCTGAGCATCATAGCGGCGAAGATTAGGATCGCGGCCCTGATTTGCAAATGCATTTTTCTCATAATATACCTCCCTGATTTGAAGAGTTTCCCTGAAGCGTCTTTTTACCTGCAGCCTTTATTGTAATATGGGAGAGGGTAAAAAAAAGCCGACATCGGGTGATGTATTGTTGATTTCAGCGTCTTAACAGAGAGGGATGGCACACCGTTCCCGGGTTCTGCTATGCTGTCTCTATTGACTGACAGACGGCGGAATACGGTCGAGGGGGTGAAGCCGGACAGGAGGGCGGAGAATGGGTATGTCTACGTTTTCAGGGCGAGGCTTGAGATTGGATGAAGGGCACTGTGAAGTCTGTATCGCCCCGCTGTCGGATAGCGATGAGAATCTTTTCACCTGCGCGGGCAAACTGTTGCCGGAAAAATTGTGCAGGCCAGCATGATCTTTAACAGAAAGCGGTTTGCAGGGTAGAAATTGGCTGAAAA
>NZ_JAFFQE010000021.1 GCF_016919005.1 Desulfopila inferna | reverse complement strand
TCATGGACTCCGCGTAACAAACTCTGTTTTTTCTATTGTTGTTAGGTTGTTACATGTTTCATTTTCTCATGTTTAAAAGTAAAAAGTCAAGGTCAACTCCGATGGTAGCCCCGCCAGTTGTTAGTGCGAGAATGGGCCGCTACTGCATGCTCGTCGGAGCATCTGGCAACTGGCGGGGCGGATTTTATCCTTTTCATTTGAAAAACTCATTTTTCATTACTCTATCCATCGCTTTGTAGTAGTCGTGTTGTGCCCTCATATTGGAAAGCTTGCTGTATCGCATAGTCTGTTCTATTTTGGAGTGCCCCAATAGTTCCTGGATTGTAACGATATCAGCCCCGGCGTTGAGCAAATTGGTTGCCATAGTGTGACGTAATTTATGGCAGGAAAGTGATATCCCGATCTTCTTCGAGTAATACCTGATGCGCTTCTGGATGCCACGAACTGAAATCGGCTTGCCTTTATGAATACCCTTTTCCACCAGGAAAATTTTTCCCTCCCTGGTTGGCTGTCTTACTTGTAGATAAGTGGCCAGTGCAGCTGCGGCATCATTACTGATGTAGGTTGTTCTATCCTTTGCTCCTTTTCCTCCACGTACAACAATCTGACTATTCTCATAATCAATGGCATCAAGGCTCAAATTGGCGACCTCGTCAACTCTGAGTCCGCAACGCAGCATGAGCATGAATAAAGCACGGTCTCGTTTTTTTGTTATAACCCCAAATAACAAATCGAGTTCGCTCTGTTTTGCATGCCTGGGCAGCGGTTTTGGTAGCCGTAATGCCATTCCTTTGAGGACAGGATTTTCAATAGATCGGCCTTCCTCTTCACGCAGGTAACGGTAAAAACTGCGGATAGCAACCAAACGTTCATTGACAGTCTTGGGCGCCACGCGCTGCTCCAAGAGGAGATCAAGATAACTCCTGATGTGGACTGAGGTTGCAGACTCCAGTTGTACAGGCAGCCAAACCAGAAAATGCTTTAACCGATACAAGTAGCTACTTACGCTTTGAGCGGAGTAGTTTTTTCTTTTCAAATACTTTTTGTAGTTGAGTATTGACGCGGCGATGTTCATAATGTCCTCCCTGCTCGATACGGCCCATGGCTTTGAAATACTCGTGCTCTCGGGTTAAATCCGTTATCCTGGCATAGCGCATGGTCATTTCGATCTCCTGATGACCAAGTAATTGCTGCAGAACTTCCAGGCGCATACCTGCATTAAGCATATCGGTGGCAAAGGTGTGCCGAAGACTGTGTAAGCTATACCCTTTATCCGATAGACCAGCACGATTGAGGATATTTCGCATAGCGTGCCAAGCGGCTACATAGGTTATACTTCTCCCTGGCGACCTGCCTGGAAAGAGGGATGTGGAGTTGCCTGGCCTTATTTTCAACCATTTTTTCAGTGCCTGTTTTGTATCTTCACCATAATACACCGCACGTCCCTGAAAGTTCTTCTCCCCCAGGTAGATCATGATCTTTCGCTCAGCAACACTGATATCGGATACCTGAACTTCCAGTAGTTCACCGATTCGCATTCCAGTCCGCAGTAAAAGCAAAATCAGAGCCCGGTCACGATCCGAGTGAATGGCACCAAGAAGACGCTGCTGATCCTCAGGAGTGATGGCACGGGGAAGTGCTTTGGGGAGTTTTATACGAATTTTTCGCTCCATGACTGTATCCGGTAAAACATCTTGATCAACCAGGTACTTGATAAAAGCGTAGACAATTCTAAGATAATTAACAACGGACTGCGTCTTTTGCCCTCGCTCCTGTTCATATCCTACAAATTTGCTGATATCCTGATGAGTCAGAGTGTAGATGTTTGTTTTTTTGCGCTCAAGAAAGTGTAGGAAATAGTGAATAACCCGGCCTGAATTTTTAATGGTGCTTATTGAGAGATCCTTGATGTACTTGTCATACACGTGCTGGGCGGCAAGGTCAGCTCCAGGTAAACCACTGCCTATTAATCGGGAACATGAGAGTTGAGCCCAATACCGTTTTTGAAAAGAACGATGGTTCCCCGGCTCAATATACCGGACTTCTGTATGACCACTCGGTAAGAACCTTTGATCAAAAGTGGTAAACTTAGTCGTATAGGTTACTTCGGTCATAATCGCCTCCTTTTTCTTTTACAGAAAAAACAGAGCGTTAATAACCTTAGTATATCATTTATAAGGCTGGAATTTTGTTACGTGGAGTCATGGA
>NZ_JAFFQE010000020.1 GCF_016919005.1 Desulfopila inferna | reverse complement strand
TTTAGGGAACAATAACGCCAAGAGGACATACATGGCCAAGCAGAAACTTAAAGAGCTTGTTATCAATCGGGACTGGTGCAAAGGCTGCGGCATTTGCGTCAAGTTCTGTCCCACCAAGGTCCTGGAACTCGACAGCAAGGATAAAGCCACGGCCGTACGGCCCGAGGACTGTATCTGTTGTAAAATGTGCGAACTACGATGCCCCGATCTTGCAGTCGAGGTGATCACGGAACAGGAAGAGGACGATGAAAAATAATATACGATTTGTACAGGGCAATGAAGCCTGTGTCGAAGGGGCGCTCTATGCGGGGCTGAACTTTTATGCCGGCTATCCCATCACCCCCTCCACGGAGATCGCCGAGATTCTCTCTGGACAGCTGCCCCACCGGGGCGGCAAGTTTATCCAGATGGAGGACGAGATCGCCTCGATGTGCGCCATCATCGGTGCTTCACTGACCGGCCACAAGGTGATGACGGCCACCTCCGGCCCCGGTTTTTCCCTGAAACAGGAGGCCATCGGCTATGCCTGCATGGCGGAGATACCCTGCGTTATCGTCAACGTGCAGCGCGGCGGCCCTTCCACCGGCAACCCCACTCATGTGAGCCAGGGAGATGTCAACCAGGCGCGCTGGGGCACCCACGGCGACCATGCCATCATCGCCCTGACCGCCTCCAACCATCAGGACATTTTCAGCGTCACCGTCGATGCCTTCAATATGGCGGAGACCTACCGCACTCCGGTGGTTCTCCTGCTCGATGAGGCCATCGGCCATATGCGCGAGAAGCTGATCATCCCCGAAGAAGAGGAGCTGCCCATCGTCGACCGGCTGCGCACTTCGGTGGGCAAGGGTGTCGATTATCATCCTTATCTGCCCCGCGAGGACGGCCGGCTGCCGATGTCCGACTTCGGCGATGTTCACCGCTACAACGTCACCGGGCTTTTCCACGATATGTGGGGATTCCCTTCCAACAATCCCAAGGTGGTCAACGAGCTGCTCCACCACCTGGTCGACAAGATCGAAAACAACGTCCACGCCATCACCCGCTTCAAGGAGCACTATCTCGAAGACGCCGATTATATCATGATCTCCTACGGCTCCTCGGCCAGATCGGCCATCCATCTCGCCAAGAACCGCAGAAACAGGGGAGAGAAGATCGGGGTTCTCGAACTGCAGTCCATCTGGCCCTTTCCTGCGGCCCTGGTTCGGGAAAAATGCGCCGGCGCCAAAGCGGTGATTGTGGTGGAGATGAATATGGGACAGGTACTGGCCCAGGTGAAAAGCGCCGTCGATAAACCGGAAAATGTTTTTCTCACCAACCGCATCGACGGCAAACTGATCACACCATCAGATATTAAACAACTCCTGCGGGTTATTCAGGGGAGAGGAGTATAACATGGCTGTTCAAGATTATTTACGGGAGAGGTTTTTCCCCCATATGTGGTGCCCGGGCTGTGGCCACGGCATTGTACTCAATTCGCTGCTGCGTGCCGTGGAAGCGCTGGAGCTGGATAAAAACGATATCGTCATGACCTCGGGAATCGGCTGTTCGGCCAGGATTTCCGGTTATGTCGATTTCCATTCACTGCACACCCTGCACGGCCGGGCCCTGGCCTTTGCCACCGGAGTCAAGCTCTCCAAGCCCGCCCTGACCCTGCTGGTGCCCATGGGCGACGGCGATGCCCTGGCCATCGGCGGCAATCACTTCATCCATGCGGCCAGACGCAACATCGACATGACCGCCATTGTCATGAACAACCGCATCTACGGCATGACCGGCGGCCAGTTTTCACCGCTGTCAGGCTGCGGCAAGAAGGCTACCACCGCTCCGTATCTCACCATCGACCAGGAGTTCGACGTGGTCAAGCTGGCCAAGGCGGCGGGCGCCTCCTTTGTGGCCCGCTCAACCACCTATCATGCCCGGGAATCCACGGAATATCTGAAGAAGGCGATCATGCACAAGGGCTTTTCCGTGGTGGAAATCCTCTCCCAGTGCCCCACTCATTACGGCCGCAAGAACAAGGAAGGCGAGGCTCCCGATATGCTGGAGATCTACAAGGACACCACCGCCAAGCTGGGTTCCAAGGCCCTGGAGAACAATCCCGATCTGATTCCCCGGGGGATCTTTGTTGAGGAAACACGCGGCGAATACTGCGAGGAGTACGCCAAGCTGATGGCCACCGCCATGGGAGGTGCACAATGAGAAAAAGGACACGACTCGTTTTTTCCGGTTCCGGCGGTCAGGGGGTGATCACCGCGGCCATCATCCTGGCCGAGGCCGCCGTCATCCATGAGGGATTGAACGCCACTCAGGCGCAGAGCTACGGAGCCGCTGCCCGCGGCGGCGCCACCAGAAGCGACATTATCATCAGCTCCGAGGAGATTAATTTCCCCGGGGTCACTCAGCCCAATATTCTGGTGTGCCTGACCCAGGAGGCCTACAACTCCTTTTCGCCGATCATCAGGCCGGGCGGCACCCTGCTCACCGACTCCCGCTACGTGCAGCAG
>NZ_JAFFQE010000019.1 GCF_016919005.1 Desulfopila inferna | reverse complement strand
TGATGTCTTCGGCGAGGTGCTGGCGGGAGATTTGGATAAAAACCCCTATACCTTCACCGGCAAGCGCTTTGACAGCGAAAGCGAGCTCTATCACTTTCATTTCCGGCAATATGACGCTATGGTGGGGATATGGACTACTGCTGATCCGATTGGAATTTTGGGTGGAATTAATTTATTTTCTTATGTTGAAAATAATCCTGTTAATTTGGTAGATGCATTCGGACTGCATACAGGCGGATATGGCGGGCCCGAAACGGGAGATGAAACTGCCAATGGTGACATTGCTGGTGGGCCTAGTAGCACAAATGATAGTCATTCCGATTTTTATGATAATTATGATGTATATGGATATGGGAATATTGGATATTATGGAAATATTGTCGGGTTGATAAATAAAACTACCTTGAATGAATTATTTAGTTTTTTTGCTGACTGGGATTGGTCATGGATGATTAACATTGGAGCACAAACTTTGGCTGAAGAATTGGCCAAAGATTTTGTTGGCACCGCAGCTAGTTCTGCGCTAAAGGCATTTAATTTCGCCTTTGGAATATTTGATCCTTTTCCAAATGATGCGCATGCGCCTACTTGTGAATAGCATGCCCTGATGAAATACACACTTCTTGTAATATTATGGACTTAAATATCACTTTCTTGTCGGTTTTTGTAGCAAGTTGGGTAATCCTTTTTTTTTGCTGCTTACTATATCAGAAGCGACGATTTAGTATTTTTGTGAAAATGATAAAGTTAAACTTCGATGATTTTTCGAAATTCGATATTCTATTTTGTTTAATTTTCACCTTCTTAATCGCGATTATTTTGTCGATCACACTAGATTGATCTTAAACAGCCTTAAACAACACTAACAACACCCACGATTTAATTGGCGTATTTAGTGGAATAAATTTACACGCAAAACGAGAGTCAGTATTAATATAAACGTAAGCGCTTAAGGAACCGCATCTTCTCAACCCATTAAGAAAATGTTCCAGTATGCCAAACCTTAAAAAGGAGGCATACAATGAACAGTGATCAAAAGAAGGAATTCTGGCAAAACCATATTGAGGAATGTGAAAAATGCGGCTTGAGCCAAGTCGAGTACTGCCAGGCCCACAAGATTCCTCTATCAACTTTTGGTTATTAGAAAAGGAAACTTAATCAGGGCGTCAAAACAAAACCGGTTTTCTATCCTATCGCAATATCGCCTGATCATGCCAGATATGACAGCGAAAATACTACCGGGAAAGGGTTCGGGTCTTTGCTTGACTCTTCTTTTCTCGCGTCAGAACCTACGGACCGCACCTTCCCCGGCGCCAGGGAAACCTTTTATAAATATGATGCCAAAGGCAGGCTCATGGCCCAGCAGGACGCCAACGGCAACATCACCGCCAGGGAATACGACGGACTCGATAGGGTAACGGCCGTGGCTCTGCAGGGACCACACTGCAAATAATAACGGCGCAAGATGCTCCGCACCGTCAATAACCTATTAATGCTTAAAAGATGAAGAAGAAAATTACTCCGAATATAGGTTGTGAATATAACGCTTTGCTAATCTTATACCCTCTCATCTTATTTTGTTCAGTGGCTGCATTATCTAATATGATTTTGGAAATCTTTGGTCTGAACAACAGAGGAAGCTATTGGGTTTTGTATTCCTTTTTCTTCGCTCTTTCATTTTTCTTTTCATTTTACATCTTTCCAAATCTTTCCAGATCAAACAGATATATTCTATTATTTGCTACACCTTCTACGCCTCTACTATTCTTTATTTTCGCAATCGTTTTTCGATAAAACTAATGCACGAAATTCAATCATACTTTGTGTTGCAGTGCACGCAAACGAGGGTCAGGAAAGGTAGTGTCTTGCCTTTTAAGAATAGAATATCCTGGGGGAGATCCTGAAGGAAATGAAATGCCAGATGGTTCGACTGTTGGTGATATGGGGCAATCTGATAGTGATAGTAGAGGAGGTGGTTATTAGGGAGGACAGGACAGGGGACAGGGGTCGAGTCTTTGCTTGCTTCTTTTTTTCTCGCGTCAGAACCTACGGACCGCACCTTCCCCGGCAACAGGGAAACCTTCTATCAATATGATGCCAAAGGCAGGCTCATTGCCCAACAGGACGCCAACGGCAACATCACCGCCAGGGAATACGACGAACTCGACCGGGTAACGGCCGTAATCGACGCCGAAGGCTACGCCACGGAAAATCTCTACGATACTGTGGGCAACCTCATCCGGGTAACCGATGCCAACGGCAACGCTCAATATTTCGCCTACGACGAGATGGACCGCAGGATAGAGTCCATGGACGCATTGGGCAAAACAACCACCTTTATTTACAGCCCGACGGGTAAGCTGCTGGAGAAACACCAGCCAAACGGCGCCGCCATCGCCTATACATATGACAGGCGCGACCGCGTGATTAAAGAAAGCGCAGGCGACACCACGTTCAAATCCTACACCTATGACAATGTCGGCAGAAAGACCCTGATCGCCAACGAATCGACCAGGGAGCAGCGCTATTACGATGCCCGCGGTATGCTGGTAACCGCCATCGATAAATTCATGGGACGGGTGGATTATCAATACGATCTGCTGGGCAACCGCACCCAGATGATCGATCCCG
>NZ_JAFFQE010000018.1 GCF_016919005.1 Desulfopila inferna | reverse complement strand
GGTAAACTTAGTCGTATAGGTTACTTCGGTCATAATCGCCTCCTTTTTCTTTTACAGAAAAAACAGAGCGTTAATAACCTTAGTATATCATTTATAAGGCTGGAATTTTGTTACGTGGAGTCATGGAGAACCTCTGATCCTATATTCCAAAAATGTTGTTAGGAATCGGGGAGAGCAAAATTTTCTAGAACAGGAAACACCTCAACTTGAAGTGGTGGCCGAATAATCAGACCTTCGAAATGACGATATTAACTCTCCGCATGAATAATTACTGAATTACCACGTCAGCCTTTCAGCGCCTCGCGCACCTTCCCTCCCAGATCTTTCTTTGAAAACGGTTTTTGGATGAAGTGTATGCCTTCATCCAGCACCCCGTAATGGGTGATGACGTTGGCGGTGTAACCGGACATAAACAGACGCTTGAGATCCGGGTAGTGGGAGAGGAGGTTTTTGGCTAACTCCTGGCCATTCATCTCGGGCATCACCACATCGGTCATCAACAGATCTATTTCGCCCTGATATTCTTGAGCAAGGCGGATAGCCTCGCCCGGGGTGGCAGCGGCTACCACGTTATATCCCAGCCTGGTCAGCATCGTGGTGGTCATTGTCAAAATAGCTGACTCATCCTCCACCAGGAGGATGGTCTCGCTTCCGTGTTCGGCGGGCAGGTCATGCGTCTTTTCCGCTACTTCCGCTGATTTTGCGGCATATACTGGTAAGTAGATCTTAAAGGTCGTTCCGTGGTCCGGCTCGCTATCGACGTTAATGAAACCGTTGTTCTGCTTGACTATACCATAAATCGATGCCAGCCCCAATCCGGTGCCCTTACTCTGTTCCTTGGTGGTAAAAAAAGGTTCAAAAATGTGGTCCAGTGTTTTTTTGTCTATGCCGCAGCCGTCGTCGCTAACCTCGAGCAGTATGTATTCTCCAGGTAGAGATCCCAGCTGGTCGTGGCAATAGTCCTCATTAAAGGTTTTTGTATCTGTTATTATGACAACCTTGCCCACACCGTCGATGGCATCTCGGGCGTTGACACAAAGGTTGGCAAGGATCTGGTCGATCTGTGCTGGATCGACCTTGACCGGCTGGAGGTTTATACCAGGTTGCCAGAGCAGGTTAATATCCTCGCCGATCAGCCGACGCAGCATATTGAGCATCCCCGCCACTATGTCGTTTATATCTATGACCTTGGGAGCAATAGTTTGCTTGCGGGCAAAGGCAAGCAGTTGCCGGGTCAGGTCGGCCGAACGCTCACCGGCCTGGTGAACGCTATGCAGGTTGGCATAAAGTGACGAAGCAGGATCTGTTTCCTCAAGGGCCATCTCTGTATGTCCGAGAATTACTCCAAGCATGTTGTTGAAGTCGTGCGCTACTCCGCCTGCCAGGTGGCCAATGGACTCCATTTTTTGCGCCTGTACCAACTGAGATTGGAGTTTTTCTTTTTCCACTTCTGATCGCCTGCGCTCGGTGATGTCCTGTATTGCCCCGTGCATTCTGACGGGGGTTCCTTTTTCATCATATTCAAGTTCTCCTGTACCATGAACCCATCGTTCCGCACCATCGTTATGGCGAATTATTTTATATTCAAGACTAAACGTTTTTTTTTCCTTCACAACCGATTCATGGTAGTCAAATACTTCTTCTCGATAGTCTGGATGAATAAAGTTGGCCCAACCTTCTATGGTATGAGGATAGGTTTTGTCTATTCCAAATATGTTGTAAAATTCTGGCGAACAGACCCATGAACTCTTCTCTATCTCGTTTACATTCAGATTGGTTGAGTAAGAACATATATGAGCCACAGATTGTGAACTGCGCATCATTTCTTCTGTTCGTATATGCTCATTTATCTCATTATTCAGGTTTGTATTGGTTTCTTTCAGTTTGTTGGACGTGTTCATCAATTCAGAAGTTTTTTCTTCAATCTTTGCCTCCAGATCACTTGTGTGCATTAGTATCTTTCCTGTAAGCGGACGCAATACTATCATCATGCCAATGGTCCCAAGGGCAATAAGAAATAAAATAACTAGACTTATAAATAATATTTCACGATTAATGGAATAGTAGAGTTCTTTTTTATCCATTTTGATCATCATGCCCCACATACCATTGTGTATTGAACCATAGGCAATAACAGCATTTGGGCCTGATGGGTTGGTAAAATCGATGATACCATTTTTTTGTTTTGCGGTTTCCACTAAGGCGGAACCAACAAATGATGTGTTGGTAGTAAGTCTGATGGCAGCATCTGTTGAGTTACGTAACGGGAAAAATAATAAGACCTCATTGTTCTCAATCTTTCCTAAAATGGTTTCCCCCGTTTCGCCTAAATCATTGTAATCTCCTACAATACGCTGGAGACCTTTGATGCTGAACAAGACAATATCGGTTCCCACCCGTTGTTCTTTTCTATTGGAAATAGGAGCACCCAAAATTACATAGGACTCATCCTTAATAATAACAGGGCCATATACAAGTACTGCTTTGCTGGAATCATCTGGAATTTTCCAAAATGTTTCAGGAATTGGTATGCCAACCTGCACCACGAGTTTTTTGGAGGAATCAAGTCGTGAAATACCCACCACATCATCGGACAGTTTCATTGCATCAGCAAGTTTTGATCCTGTAAAGCTCAACAATTCGTCAAGATTGATCTCTTTTCTATTATATGCCTCTAGTTTTTTACGAATTTGTGTGCGACTCGTAATTTGGCGTGCTGTAGCCTTGGCACGGGAAAGAAACTCTTCAACAATCATTGACTTAATCTGAACTTGATGCTCGAGGCCGGATCGCTGCTCGCTTTTAAGACGGTTGTAGAGAGGGGTAATCGCAGTTATAGAAAAAATTAAACTAATGATGGATATGCTCAAAACTGAAAAAAGAAGAATCTTCCTTTTAAGATATTCCGAAGTCTGTTGCTCGGGCATAGTTCAACCACCCATTGTTTAAATAACGCTGAAGTTTTTAAGATTGTTTAAAGAGTGACCTAATTTAAATCAAATTGACGTCTGCTGCAACTTAACCTTTCTACATAACAACTATCAATTTACTGGGGCGCATGTCATTGCAATGGCTGAGGCTAGTAATGGCAATGTTAACCATTTAAGCAATTCTGCAAATTTACATTATTCCTGTGAAGGTGATGTCGACTGAACATACAGGATTGACCAGAAATGAAGCGACTTCAAAGTAGAGATTTCCAAAGACAAGGTCTAAGGAACGTTAGGAGAGGATGTCAGTCATTCTCATTTCCTATCGTTTTGTAAGAGTTTATGGGGCATCTCTCAAAAGTGCAATGGCTCCCCAGCGTGAGGTGTATACTGTTGCTGTTCACAGGCGAGAAGCTATTCTCGCCTGTTGTACACAACTAGCCATATAGGGTATGAATATATCCGCAGGCTGAGCGGGGGGCAGAACTGCTGCCCCCCGGCGATTG
>NZ_JAFFQE010000017.1 GCF_016919005.1 Desulfopila inferna | reverse complement strand
GCACTAACAACTGGCGGGGCTACCATCGGAGTTGACCTTGACTTTTTACTTTTAAACATGAGAAAATGAAACATGTAACAACCTAACAACAATAGAAAAAACAGAGTTTGTTACGCGGAGTCCATGAGCATCTTTTCCTCAATCTTGAGAAGGCATAGTTGACCTTCTTCCTGACAGCGTCATGTAACAGATGGCAGAAGAGGATCGGCAAAGCAAATCTTATTTCAGCTTTGACTAGAAAGGAGTAGAATTCAATCCATCGAATTTTGCGATAACTTGCAAGTCTTAACTTTCCTGAAAAGCATCAGGAAAAGATTAACAACAAACGTATTCTTTTATTTCATCATTGATCAGCCAGTTTCTTCAATTGATCCGCCAAAAGCCCTTTAAACCGGTCCAGGGTAATTGAATATGCCTGCATAGGGATACCCATCCAGTCGCAGTATTCAAGAAATTCTTCCGGCTGCTCAGCCATGTATTTATCGAGGTATCCTATGGCGTCAAGCACAATTGCACCACCTGTATGGCGTGGAAAATTTTCAGTAGCCGTACCTTTGTCCCAACCCTTAAAAACCTGGCTCTTGTATTTGACCCATCCAGGTGTCATGAACCAAACCGGTTCTCCTCCGACAAGTTCCTGTTTGATATGCTCAAGTTCATCGTTGCTAGCCAGCATCCCCATGCAGTGGGTAGCCGCAACGCGAGAGACATCAAGGCCTTGCTCACGGATGATGGTTTCCATCAAACGTGTGGGGTTATCCGGGTTGACATAACAATACTTACTGCCATAAACAACAATAACATCTCGGACTTTCTTTTTCGCCTTTACAATAAACTTGATCAACTGTTTTTCCAGTTCATGCGGATCCTGGTGAAGTCCTGGAGTTGTATAAAACAGGTAATCCGTGTCGAGGTATCCCTGCTCTTTGAGATGACTGAGTTCTGGACTCATGGTACCGCAGGCAACAATGGCAGTGTTTTTAAATGATAAGTGTGTCATGGACGTCTCCATTGTTTCTGATTTTGAAACCGTTTTACCGGACTTATTTTGCTTATCGCATCAACAGGCAGAAACATCTTGTTAATCGGATAATCCATGGGCTGCGAAACCCATGGATTTTGTTATCCACTGTTGTGTTGCATCCTTTCTTGCTTTAATTGGCATGTAAAACTGCCGAAACAACACTTTTCGAGTGTGTAGGATGGGCGTGAATTGTCCTTCCAACTTTCTCCAGAGTCAAACGGTTTTCGACGGCCAATGCTATTTCATGGATCATCTCTGTAGCCGCTTCACCGATGATCACCGCTCCAGCGATCTCGGAACTATCGTTTTTTATAAAAAGCTTCACAAAAGCCGGTGCTACTTTGTCCACTACAGAACGGCCATTGGGTACCTTGTGCATCGTGAAAGATCTGATATCGCCATTTTCAAGGTTTACCCCAACTGCCGCCACCTCAGGGTGACAGAATGCAACCCTTGGTACTGCACTTTCATTTAAAGGGTAGGTTGTTCCTTGAGTCAGATTTTGCGCAAGCAGCTGCCCTTCTTTTTCTGCGGCGTGAGCCAGCATTAAACCACCGGCAGCATCGCCTATACAGTATATATGTGGAATGCTGGTTTGAAAAATTTCATTCACCTTGACGGCACCGTGTTCAGTCTTTACTCCGGCGGCTCCCAGATTCAAGCTGTTAATGTTCGGTTTACGGCCAACTCCGACAAGAACTTTGTCCACGGTGTCAGTCTTACCGCTATTCTTATAGTGAATCGTGACCTTATCCTCTTCAATGGTCAACTGTTCAATCATTGTTTCTGTCTTGACTTGGATGCCTTGTTGTGCAAAAGCATCCTGTAGCATTCTTCCGGCTTCCTGATCTTCACGCGGCAAAAGGGTATCCAAGGCTTCAACCAGGATAACCTCGCTACCGAACGTGTTGTACAGCGTGGCAAATTCACAGCCAATGGCACCACCACCGATAATCAATAACCTTGATGGCAGTTCGATGTTTTGAAGAATTTGGTCACTGGAAAGGATATTTTTGCCGTTAAAAGGAGCAAAAGGAAGCTCAACAGGTTTCGACCCTGTTGCGATAATGATCAATTCTCCCCGCACCTGTTCGGTACTGCCTTCTGTATTACTTATGATAACGTCATGATCTGACAGAAACGAGCCTTTACCGCGGAAGGTGGTGATATTTTCACCTGCTACCATCATTTGGGTCATTCCGCGTAATGTGGCAAGGTCATTTTCAGTAACAGCCTGCAAACGTTTTAAATTGATAGGTTGGGCGACCACATCCAGTCCGTATTTTTCACACTCTTTAGTATGCCGATAGGCTGCCGCGGCCTTAAGTAACGATTTGGTAGGCATACAACCGCGGTTAAGGCAAATTCCACCGTAGCTGTCCTGTTCTTCCTGAATCAACGCGACAGATTTGCCAGCTTGGCTTAACATAATCCCTGCTGCCATTCCACCGGGACCGCCACCTATAATTACTACATCAAAAGTTTTCATTACCTCTCCATTTTAGATTCGTCTTGTTCTGTTTGTTCCAGTGTTTGGGTGGCTACATCCAAGAGTCGGTTGAACGTCTCGAGTTCTTTCTCTGACATGTGCTGCGTCATCCTTGCAACAACTTCATCTCTTTTCTTCTTTAAGACTTCTACTGTTGGTCGGGTAGGTTCGGTGATAAACATTCTCGACTGACGTTTGTCGTGCTCACTATTTACCCGGTAGATCAAACCATCCCGCTCCATACGCCGTAGTGTGTTCGCCATGGTCGGTTGTTCCACTTGAACGTTTCTACAAAGTTCCACCTGGGTCTGCCCATCATCTTCATCCAGACAACAAAGCACGGGAAGTTGCCCCTGGGTGACACCGAATGGTTTTAATTGGTCGTTTAATTGTGACAATAGTAGCCGGGAAAGATAATTCAGTTTGTAGCACAGGTTTTCATTCACGTTCGTTATCTCCTTCGATTCACCCAATTATATAGCCAGCTATGTAATTATTGTCAGTAAAATACATAGCCAGCTATGCATTGTCAAGAGGTAAATTTCAGGAAAATGGTATCAGGGGAACTGTTCCATTTTGGGATAGAATTGGGATATGATTAAGCTGATGTTCGCTTGTGGACCTCCTCAACAGCTTCAGGATTGTCCAAGTTCAGGTTGCCAGGATGAACCTATGATGGAAGCATCTCGCTCTTATCTTTAGATATAGACTATAAAAAGGTCGTCTTGACCTTTTGGAAGTAAAGTTTTCCTGACATTAAAAAAGATTTTCATATCCGAGATGTTTCCAGAGGATCAGCTGATAAAAAGACTCCATTATTTCAGCATCGGATGAGTAATACTATCGTGTCAAGCGTTGATATTGGCAGTATGGATCTCTCAAGAGTCCACTTCAGCCTTACGTTGACCTTATTCCTGTATAAAGAAAGTTATGCTTTTCAAAATTCCTAACAATAAAATAGCAATTTCCGATCAAACCTTCTCCATGACAGTTGATTGCTTTCGTCCCCCGATTTCCATCTCCTTCTGGTGTATAATTCATCATGGCATTTACGCCAAAAACCCTTAACCACAGGAGGTGTACAATGAAAGTTTCTAAGGCAGTCGATTTTCACCTGCAGTATCACCGGGCCAATTCGAAAAAAAAATACCATCAAGACATGTGAGTTTGTCTTGCATAAATTTGCATTGAGGTTCGGCAAACGTGATCTATCGAGCATATCCCAGGAAGAGGTTCTCGACTTTTTGCTCTCTTTGACGAAGAACAACAAGCAGGCGACAAAACGAAATCGCTACTCTGTTCTGGTCCTGCGCCACGCAGATCTTTCAACAACTCAACGGTATCTGGGAAAGGTAAATGACACTGAAGCAATCAGGTGGATTGAAACGCTTTATGGCTAGTTTTCCCCGTTACGGGCGTAGATTAATCTTCGCCCGTTATCGGCAACAGTAGAAAGCATGAATACTGAAAGGATCAGTGATACTCTTTGATAAGCTCTATTTTGCAGTTGCTCCATTTCTAAATTCTAAAATCTTTTCCCTTTTCAGCCAATTTCTACCCTGCAAACCGCTTTCTGTTAAAGATCATGCTGGCCTGCACAATTTTTCCGGCAACAGTTTGCCCGCGCAGGTGAAAAGATTCTCATCGCTATCCGACAGCGGGGCGAT
>NZ_JAFFQE010000016.1:0-2500 GCF_016919005.1 Desulfopila inferna | reverse complement strand
TACGGTGGTTCAGTAAAAACCGGTGTATCCATGAAACACGGTCCAAAGGATTTTGTATTCTCTACTATTCAATTATCAAAGATCGATGCTGCGTAGAACCGAGCATATCGGAAACTCTACGTTCCTCTTATTAGAGGTTGGAAAACCCTCAAAAACAGAAGTCTTTGAAGGTTTTACAACCGCTAATACAATGGTGGAGGTGAACGGGTTCGAACCGATGACCTCCTGCGTGCAAGGCAGGCGCTCTCCCAGCTGAGCTACACCCCCATCAATTCATGCGTGGTGGGCCTAGGTGGACTTGAACCACCGACCTCACGCTTATCAGGCGTGCGCTCTAACCAGCTGAGCTATAGGCCCTCGCTTAAAACCGCTGTTTTGGTTTTATGCCGCGTCGCTGCTCTCAATGAGTCTCCTCAACGTATTATCATACGCCTGCGGGACTCATTGTTCACGCTCCTTGCCTAAAATCCAAATCAACGATTTTAAGCACGTGCATCAACACAAGCCTCAGCTAGTTTCGCGTTCATGTCCACTTATAAAGATCAATAACGATCCCTCAAAACTGAATAACAACTGGCAAACGGGGTTAATCCCCAGAATGGTGGTGTTTTGTACACTCGTCTCTGCATAATGCAGAGCACTCGGACTCAACCACTTCTTCCTTTAAAAGGAGGTGATCCAGCCCCAGGTTCCCCTAGGGCTACCTTGTTACGACTTCACCCCAGTTACCAGCCATACCTTGGCAGCCTGCGTCTATAAATAGTTCGCTCAACTGCTTCTGGTACAACCAACTTCCGTGGTGTGACGGGCGGTGTGTACAAGGCCCGGGAACGTATTCACCGTGGCATGCTGATCCACGATTACTAGCGATTCCAACTTCATGGAGTCGAGTTGCAGACTCCAATCCGGACTGAGACATGTTTTACGGGATTCGCTCCTTGTCGCCAAGTGGCTGCCCTTTGTACATGCCATTGTAGTACGTGTGTAGCCCTGGTCATAAAGGCCATGAGGACTTGACGTCATCCCCACCTTCCTCCGGTTTGACACCGGCAGTCTCTCTAGAGTGCCCAACTTAATGCTGGCAACTAAAGATAGGGGTTGCGCTCGTTGCGGGACTTAACCCAACATCTCACGACACGAGCTGACGACAGCCATGCAGCACCTGTCACCAGGTTCCTCAAAGAGGCACTCCCCTGTTTCCAGGGGATTCCCGGGATGTCAAGACCAGGTAAGGTTCTGCGCGTTGCGTCGAATTAAACCACATACTCCACCGCTTGTGCGGGCCCCCGTCAATTCCTTTGAGTTTTAATCTTGCGACCGTACTCCCCAGGCGGTGAACTTAATGCGTTAGCTGCGGCAATGAGACGATTAACCATCCCAACACCTAGTTCACATCGTTTACGGCGTGGACTACCAGGGTATCTAATCCTGTTTGCTCCCCACGCTTTCGCACATCAGCGTCAGTATTTGGCCAGGTAGTCGCCTTCGCCACCGGTATTCCTCCCGATATCTACGAATTTCACCTCTACACCGGGAATTCCACTACCCCCTCCAATACTCAAGCATGCCAGTTTCAAATGCACTTCCACGGTTGAGCCGTGGACTTTCACATCTGACTTAACACGCCGCCTACGCGCGCTTTACGCCCAGTAATTCCGAACAACGCTTGCACCCTCCGTATTACCGCGGCTGCTGGCACGGAGTTAGCCGGTGCTTCCTTTGATGGTACCGTCAAACTACAGCTGTATTAGAGCAGTAGCACTTCTTCCCATCTGACAGGATTTTACGACCCGAAGGCCTTCATCATCCACGCGGCGTCGCTGCGTCAGGGTTTCCCCCATTGCGCAATATTCCTCACTGCTGCCTCCCGTAGGAGTCTGGTCCGTGTTTCAGTTCCAGTGTGGCGGATCATCCTCTCAGACCCGCTAACCATCGTCGCCTTGGTAGGCCATTACCCTACCAACTAGCTAATGGTACGCAAGCTCCTCCTGGTACGATAGCTTTCATGAAGAGGCCATCTTTCCTGATAAATCAGCGTATCCGGTATTAGCTCACCTTTCGGTGGGTTATTCCAGATACCAGGGTAGATTACTTACGCGTTACTCACCCGTGCGCCACTCTACTCGTTCTCCGAAGAAAACTTTCGCGTTCGACTTGCATGTGTTAAGCACGCCGCCAGCGTTCGTTCTGAGCCAGGATCAAACTCTCCAGTTTGATATCCTAGACCGTCTAAAAGACGGTTACTTACATAGTGCTTAATTATATAAGAGCTCGTTTTTTGAATTACGAAAACTTGCTCAAAGTGTCCGAAGACACGTTGGGCCCGTTTGCTGTTTGTTGTTATTCAGTTGTCAAGGATCGTTCACCCGCAAAAAAGATGTTTCGTGGGTTGCGACTGATGTCGCGACGAGATATTTAATCTAATCGATTCTAAAAACTCTGTCAAGATTTATTTCTCGTTTATTTCTGCCTCCGTTGCGCTCAAATCGTTGCCGATCAC
>NZ_JAFFQE010000015.1 GCF_016919005.1 Desulfopila inferna | reverse complement strand
CTTCAAACTGCTGAGCCAACTCTGCCAGTGTTTTATCTCCAGCCATCGCGGCCATAGCGACTTTCGCCTTAAATGCTGCTGAGTGTTTCCTTCTCGTTCTTTTTGCCATTTTCTGCTCCTTCATTTAGTCCCTGTAATGGGTACTATTGGTAGCAGATTTTCCACTTAACAGCTTGTTCAATTTTTTGGGGCCACTTCTCATATTCATATTATCAATAAATTCTTTAAGATAGTTGGTGTGGACCGACCCCATGATAGCCCTCAGTCCATGTCTTCTATGTTTCATGATGCATAACGCCATAATCACCTGCCCCAAGCACAGCCAAGCAGCTTGAACTATGGTAGCAACGAGGCACGACATAAAGAAAATTAAAACAGCCTCTTGGGGTCAGCGTGAATTATATTGTTAGACATTTTTGTTTCACATTAGTTTTGCAACAAAATTTCATTCTATCGCCATTATTTTTTTTGCTAAATCCCGCAAAAAATGGATACCATCTATTGTTAATTCCATATTTTCATCTATATGTCCTGTCGATTCATAATCCTGGAGAAATTCTTCGGGGAGTTCGTTTAAAATTTCTCTAAACGCCTGGCGTATTTTACTGGGAGGCCCTTTAATAAAAACTTTAGGCCCAATAGCGTTCACAATTCTAGACTCTAAAAACAATACAAAACCATTTTCATTTAAAAGTGATCCTCTTTTTGTGCTTGTTTCTCTTGCTCTCTCTCGCCTTATTCTTCTTTTTAAAAGAGCTACATCTTCATGAGCTTTCTCTAACTCTTCTTCTTTTTCACTTAATTTTTCCAGAAAAACATTTCTTTCTTCATGTTGAAGTTGCGCACGTTCCATCAATTGCTCGATTAGTTTTTTTCTTTCCTCTTCTGCTTTGTCAATTATCTCTTCTTCTTTTTCAATGCTTTCTTTGTCTCTAGCAATTGAATTATTTGGATAGCTTTGCATGTAATCACGCATGCTTGAATATCCTTCATCGAGATGGCGTAATTTTTCACCAAAACCGCTTTCAATTTTTGCTAATAATTGAGCTATGTCACGAGTAAATTTGTATGTGTTGTCGTAAAATGTATTACTCGTTTCACTAGCTTTAAAATAAAAAAGTGCAGCGAGGCCGACAGAAAATAAAGCTAAGAGCAGTGAAAGTAGGGATGGGAAATCAAAAGTAAGATTAAATGGTGTAACGATAATTTTATAAGCAACGACTCCAATTAGCACAATGACGGCAAACGATTTCACGGCACCCCAATGACCATAGATATGATCATCCTTATTTTTATTTTCAGTCATGCTTTTCTCCGTTTTGGTAGATGTCTAACGAGTCTGTAGAAAAACCCAATTTCGCGAGAAGTTCATCTACCAGACTTATGATTTTTTATCTTGGCTAAATTGTTTAATTATTAATTAGTTACATTATATTGACCACATTTGCCATGAAAACATAACAGATGCTTGCATTTATGCCTCTAATCCATGCTCTTTCTCCTATTTTCATTCATATCATTGCTGCCATTCCATACTTGAACACCTTTTTCAGGTTATGGACGATACAGAATAGTAACCATTGATTATTCACCTTGGTTTTTCCGCGAAAACTGAAACGATCAAGTCCCATCACATGCCTGATATGAGCAAAGGGTGGTTCCGCTGTTGCTATTCTCCTGGCGTAGATTACCTTGCCAACAACTGAATCGATTTTGCTTCTCATCTTTTCGGCAAAAGAAGCTGGAGTATTCTCTCGAAAAGCTCCTATGGAACAGGTCACTTGTCGTATTTCTGTTCGTTCCGGGTACCGAAGGCATTGGCTTCTAAGTTTGCAAGGGCGACAATGTTTTTTCTGGCCTGTAAATGCGGCTCGTTTTACACCTTTCACTGTGGGGATGCCGCTGCGATACATCCTCTTGCCTGCTGGACAGATGCAGAACTTGAATTCCGGATCGAAGGTAAAATCGGCAGGAAGGAACTGCTTACGAGATTTATCTATCTTTCGTCTTTCTTCTGTTGTTCTTTCTTTGTATCTTCCTGCATTATCAAACCGTGGATCACGTTTCCTGAAATGGCGGTCGGCGATGTATGCATCAATCTCTTCTTCTGCCAGCATCTTCATATTGTTATTGGTATGAAAACCACTGTCTGCTGTCAGCTTTGTCTCTTTAAAAATATCTTCTCCAGTTCCGACTGATTTGAAATTATCTCTGGTTACCTCGACCATCTCACCAAGCAAATTATATTCCGTTGCCTCACCAAAAGCTTCCGCGCCAACGATAATCTGGTTTTTGTCGTCCACCATGGCAACACCGTTATACCCTTGTATAATACTGTTCGATGTCTTTATCTTGGCACTATCGTTATCGGTGATGTTGGATTTGGTCGGTGTGCCTTTATAGCCGGTTTTGTCATTATTATCATCGAGCCATTCCTGGATCTTATCGACCTGTCTCTTCAGGGTCGCAAGGTATTGTTCTTCTGTTTCCTTGACTCTGCTTTCAGCTTCAGTGAGATCTTCCTCCCGGTGGCGTTTAACTATTCGGTCAATGGCATTTTCCAGTTTGATACATTTTTTCTTGAAGTCTTTTCGCGTCCCGCTCCATTCTTTAGAAGCATTGGAGGGAAGCTTGCAGCCATCAACTGCAAACATTTCACGGCCGATAAGACCCATTTCATCACAGACAAGCAGTACCTCGCGAAAGAGATCAATGATCTCAGTATCCATACCGGAAACAAAGCTTGCGATAGTGGTGAAATGTGGCCTGCTGTAGGCGGAAAGAGCCATGAAGACGACATTCTCCTCACAGCACCTGGCGATTTCACGGCTTGACGTTATTCCTCGTGAGTATGCCAACAAAATGACCTTAAGTAAGACTCGTGGATCATAGGCGGGAGCCCCAGTCTCGTCATTCTGATAACGGCTATCCAGATGGGACAAATTCAATTCACTGTCAATTAGATGATTGATAGCGAATTCAAAAGTTCCCTTTTGTAGTTGTTTGTTGAAAAAGACAGGAAGAAAATGCCCCTGAGCGGAATTGGTAGGTTTGTATTTTGCCACGAAAACCCTCTTTTTTTAGTGTTCAGTGGTCTATCGGGTTATTTGTGGCGAATATTACTGTATTTATCCTGTAATATCAAGGTATTTAACCTTATTCTACAGGCTCAACGTTAAGTTCAGTTGACACTGGCACAAACAGAATTTGGCAAGTGTAAAGAAATATCTGTAAACGATAAACTTGGCAGAAGCAACAGTCGAGCTGTGCCAGAGGTCAACTGGAACGTCTTGTTATACATTGTTTTTATATTTTTCTGGGATTGTGAATGGCCCAATGCCCCAGGTGGTTCTCATTGGTAAAAAATCGTCAGGATACTCAAATAGCTTTGGTAATATTTCTTCGGTTGGTGTCAAACTTCGATCACACCCATAATATAGGAGTAGTATTACCAATAACCCAGATGCAGAATGAAGCACATTCTTCAAGCACCCAAATCTATAATGCTTATCTCTTGAATGTTTAACTTTGTTGTATTTGTCCCACCATTCAGGACTAAAATTGTTCTTTATATTTCGCCATGGTGTAATAGGCAGGTCGTGTTGAGTTAGCTTAATTTCAATTTCAGAAATAAACGAAATTTTTTTATTTAAAAATTCTTTATATAACTCCATATCTGGGTGGAGCTTTTCAGAGTTTGTATTTTTTATATCACTCCATATTTTTTCATCAAATTTCTCTGCTAAAAGCTTTAAAACTACATCGATTTCTGAGCAGATAGTTAGGTATGTTTTTGTTAATTCAGTGGAAAAAACTTTAAAATTCTCTGAGTGTAGCTCAACGTAGTCTGATATTTTCAAAATATCTTTTTCGATGGATAAAAAGTATTGCCAATGCCTGTGTCTCATTTTTTTGTATAATCGCGGTGTTGACCTGCGCCGTGTTTAGCGCAAGCAAGCGCAGGTTGGTTGTGATAAATGCGGGTCAGGTCGAATACCTTGTTCTGCCGCGTAGCGGCGGGACAAGGTGTTCGACGAAGTCAACACCGCGATTCTTGCCGACGCAGTCGGCAAGAACGTTAAGGTAAGCGGCCACCGACGTTACAACGCTTACTTGGATTTAGTAATTCATCTTCTTGGTACCGATTCGCTGAAAATTCCGAGGGACTTTAGGTGGTCCGAAGAGAGCGAAGCGAACGATTTTAACCGTTTGGTTATGCGTTTTATTCCTTTTTTAGGATATGCTTTATGTAAAGCTTTTCCATCTCTTTCTCTTTTTCAATACATTTTGGATTTTTTGGGTAACTGCTAATCATCGAATGACCAGGAAAAATTGCTACTTTCCATTCACCGTCTTCTTCATATACTTTTCTTGCTAGTTTACAGTCCTCATCATCGGGTGGTGCTACAACTTCAACGGTATTTTTCTTAGAACACCCGAAAGTAAATATCAAAATGAGAAAGCATAATATAAAAGGTATTTTCTTCATGACTTAGAAATTCGAATATAATCATATTCACATAACATGATGATCACCGGTTTATCCGGTGCATCATCTCGTTGGGGAAAACTGTAATCGTGGTCTGTCCCCCCTGTTTCCTTGTTTCCTTATGTTTCCTTATACATTTTTGTCTATTTTGTTCAATGATACTAATAAATTGTATTCAAACAATCCGATGCTGTTTGTTTCGGAACATGCCAGTAGGAGATCATCCGATATTTCACGGGCAATTATTATACCCCTTACTTTTTGGCTTTCTTCTGCATGGTTCTTTCTTATCCATGCCATATAGCGAAGTATTTGTCCTACAACCCTATCGTATCCACGCGATACTTTGAGTTCTATGACCACATAATTTTTGTCTATATCGATTGCCAATATATCAATGAATCTGTTACCGACTGGAAACTCTATTCCACTGATTTCCTCTTCTATATATAACGATAGACCAGGTTCAATCAGTGATAGATTCTTGGCCAAGAAATTTTGAAGGTCTTTTTCGTAGGCAAATTCATTTCCGTTTTCTTCTTCTGGTTCTTTATGTTTCGGCGTTATTTCCTCATCTTCTTCTGGTTTGGAATAAATAGGGTCTGGGTCTGAGGAATGGTCATAGAGCCGGAATTTTTTGCTATCAATCTGGAAAAGCAGATCATCTTTTCCATTCGGATCGACACTGTAATGTATTCGGCTTGGGGCATTGATTGATAGCTTGAACAAGTGAGCCGAGATAGTGGCAGGCTTTATAAGCGGATATTTCTCCTTGAACCATGAATTTATTTTGTTTCTTTCTATAACGTCGCCTTTTTGAATGGCGAGGTCTTTTATCATGTCTCTAAAAAGAAGCTTTACTGATTTTTCATACAAGGCCATAATTGATGTCTCTTTACATTATCGTGTTGGGAAAAGCTGTAATAGTGGTCTCTGTCCCCTGTTCCTTATCTGCCCGCCCAAGCATCTGTATTTATTTCATATTTTGTGGATTTTCAATGCTTGTTTTAGTTCTTGGTTATCCATCTTGCTCATAATTATTCAGAAAGCCTGTGGTTCTATAAATTGTATTTTTATCTTTCAAACTTTTTGAATATGTCCAGATTTGCTATTTTTTGATGAAATGCTATAAACTTTTTTTCAATTTCTTTATCGGAAAAACGGGTTGTATATTGAAGGTCTGCATCTTCTTGAAACATCTCTTTATTTATAGGACGATTTAATTCTTTTTTGAAATCGTTGACAATTTTACTGAATGGTGGAGTGGTATGCCTAAGTTCTGAATTTTCTTTAGTAACAACTTCATTAGTTTTACAGCACCTAACCGGACCTTGGTCATAAAAATTGTTTTTCTTTATAGTCAATATTTCTGAGACAGACTGTCGGCAAGCACGGTAAAAATATTGCTCTAATGTTGGTTTTACACTTGAGATACATTCAGGATAAGAGAAGTCTGTTGACTGACCGTCTTCTCGCTCGACATGAAAACAACTTGTAGGGTGATCTGGCGATTGGTCCCTGAAGAATCGTTTTACACCAACACCAATTTTGTCCGAGGCATCAGGGTGGCGTAAAAGTAACTCATGCAAAAGAACATGGTCCCCTTGATTGACTTCCTCCCCGTCCTTATAACGATTTAGCATCTCCTTGAAGAATTCTTTCGCCTTTGTCTTCGTAGGAAAATGTATGCTTAGCAATTCAACTGGTTGTGCTTTACCCATAATTTTTCCTCTTTTAATATAACAAGTTATTCTCTGGTTTCCTTAAAGCTCCGGACCAGAGAAAAATATTGACAACGTAAAATTAACAAGTTACCCTATTTTCTGCTTTATATCACACAATATTTACTGGATATCAAGTTAACAGGATAACATTCATGCTGCAAATCTCTGCTCAGCTTTCCTCTCAATTCACCACCTATATCAGCCATCTAGGAGTTCCTGTCGGGCAACACCGGTATTACTTGAAGTGGTTGAGATATTTTCTTGATTTTTGTCATAAATATCAATTCCAACAAGAAACGGATGAGAGCTTGTCTGCTTTTTTAAAAAAGCTCGAC
>NZ_JAFFQE010000014.1 GCF_016919005.1 Desulfopila inferna | reverse complement strand
GCACTAACAACTGGCGGGGCTACCATCGGAGTTGACCTTGACTTTTTACTTTTAAACATGAGAAAATGAAACATGTAACAACCTAACAACAATAGAAAAAACAGAGTTTGTTACGCGGAGTCCATGATAATCTTTGGGAGGCACTAGCTTGATTGATTGTGTATTTTTACACAAAAAAACATTTCAGGAGTAAACCGCTTACAGTTAACTGTATATCTCTCTGGGTGATATTTTGTGTAAGTGTCTACTCCCGAATGTCTTCATTGAGTTCCAAATATCAGTCTTCTCAAGTCTTTATCAAACAAGAAACTGTAGCTCGTTTTTCCTCAACCAATTATAAAGATTTGGTAATGTTGATCCATATTTTTTAGCTACATATGTTTTTGTTGCTCCATTATTCAGCAAAGCAACTATCTCTTCACGATATTCGTCTAGTTTAGATTTACCAGGACCTTTTGGACGCCCCAACCTCATTCCTCTTTCCCTGCGCACCCTCAATGCCTCTTTTGTACGCTTGCTAATGAGATCACGTTCAATTTCAGCTGCAATTGAAAATGCCATGGCCATTACTTTTGATTGAATAGAGTCGCTGAGTTCCCATCCTCCTTTTACAGAGTATATTTCAATACCTTTCTGGCTAGCTATAGATAAGATTTCCATTATTTCCAGCATTGACCTGCCAAGACGAGGGTCAGCAACGAATAAAGCTTTTGAAAGGTATTTTCAACCCCGCCGAGAGGAGTCAGTCAAAGTTGTTTCAACTATCAAAGCTCTTCACAAAAGAACACGGAATAAGAAAATGGTGAAGATTGCATAGAATAGATATTGATCAACATGTGATCAACATCTATTCTCGCTCGTCTTTAATACATCTTACTGTTTTTATTGAAAATAAATGGTGGAGGCGGCGGGAGTCGAATTAGACTCCCTATTTATCCATCGAATTGAAGTACAACAGGCTTTTCCTCTTGATTCAGTGTGTTACAGGCAGTTTTGAAGATTTGCAATATGTTCAATAGGTTCAATAAATCCACCCTATATTAATAAATTTTACACCAAATTTACACCAAAGGTTTTCAGAGGTGGCCTTAATTCTCCTCTCGTCTCCTCAATCACATACAGCCTTTTTGTTATTGGACAACTCCCATCCAGAGGAGAGCCTATAAAGCAACCTTATACCACCGTTGTTTGTGGGCTCTTCCTTTAGGTCAAATATCTCTGCTGCCAATATAATTCCCTTCAATGTTTTAACCCCACATTGTTTGAGGCAATTAGCGAATTCGCTTGTTTTTTGTGTTTTTATGATTTTTCCAGCAATGCTCAACAAAGTCCAACCATCTTCTCTCGAAGCTTCTTTTGTGATTTGAGCAAGCCAAATAACTACAGGGTTCTGCCTAATATCTGCTAACCTAAATTCCTTTTCAAAGGTTTCAGATTGAATATATGCAACGGCTTCATTACGGCTTTTAATAAAAGTATCAACCACATTCTGCATATCACTAATTTCAGGCTTTAGTCTATCATGCTGTTCATCCAGATAATTTCCTAATTCAATACAGCTTTCATTAGATTGAAAATTATATCGAGGAAGTAGATGATGAACCAGCTCATTACGTTCAGAAACTATTGACGCTAATACTTGCCTTCTTTTTTCATAACAGGCTTCATCAGCCTGTATTTTAAAGTCAAAAGAGATGTACGGTAGGTCAGATTCTGCTCTATCATCACTATCTTCATATTCTGAGTAGGTAGTTTCAAGAAAATTTCCCACCAACTGCCCCATGGTTTTTTTATAGGTGTCAGCTCGCTTCTTCTCTGTTTTTTCTTTAAGACTTTTAATGTTTCCAGCAAATCGGCCATTTGCCACCAAGAATTTCAGCATTTGCTCCATGTGCTGAAACATTAGAATATTGCGACCAATTTTACGATGAAGCTCATCTTTTAAGTCTTTCCACTCTTCTTGCGATTTCATAGGTAAAAATTAATGATTGGTTCATTCATTGAAAGTGGGTGTAACTGGCTACCCGAACTTGTAATTACAGTCTGACAAGTTTTGTAACGCCGGAAGTCAAGAATCTGTATTCTGATTCGCAAGCACGTAATTACAGCAATTTACATTGTAATGAATACGTAGAGTTCAATTTTGGGTTAAGGTAAAAGATGATTTGCTGGTGATTATCCCGTTAGAATAATAGTACTATAATATACGAAAACAACGACTCAATTACCTGAAATTTCAGTTTAATTAAAAAGTTATGTTCTTCCAAGTTAAAATGTTTTATTGGTATGTACTTGAACATCAAATCATGAATTTTCCTTATCTACCATTTCCTCAAAGTCAATTCTCGATAACTCTCTGCTGTAGCTATCTGCAGAGTCGTTTGAAAGTAGTCCTGCATCAGCGAGGTCCCATGGATGCAAGCCCTTCAGAAGACCATACTTGACCAGATAATCATTTACAGGAAAGGATACTGCAGGATTTTCACAGAAACATTGAAATTCCATCGCACTATACTCATCTCCAACAAAACGAAGTAAATGACTTTCAAATTCAGGTGTAAGAGGGGTGACTCCCGCTATAACATGACGTAACACCCTAAGATTTTGTTGTATCTCCAGAATGTCTTTCTTTTTTGCTAAAGCCTCTTTTCTCAGTCTATAAAATTCATCATTTGGGTTTGTTCTATAAGTAGGGACAAATGAACTCTCCGGCTCATGAAATATAAAGCCGCTGCAAAGATTATTTGTAACTAATCGAACTTCTATTTTTATTTTGTATTTTTCTGCTAATGAAAAGACCCCTCCCCACCAATCATAACATACGTTTTTATGATTATAATATTGCTGGACAGGAATAGTATATGCCTCTAAATCCCCTTCAATTGTTTGTTCCTTTGTGACCATAAACAATGTCGGCTTGGGCAAGAATATCTGACTTTCTAATTTATCATGTTCAACTAACTTTATTCCTTTTGTATCCATAGACATTTTAATTATCCGGAGGCTTTGTAAAAAACAATTACACCCTTTAATCTTCTGGCCCAAAACATAGGTTTTAAGGCATGTAAGCGCAAATTTGACTCATTTCATTCACCCAGCCATTCAAAAAATGGCTTCCAAATCAACTTCATCAGTGGAAGCATACAAGGTTCGCAAAGTTCATAAAATTCAGTCCTGAAGTTTTGTTTGACCTCACTATCCTCCATGTCACTATTTGAAAACGAAGGAAGAATTGTTTCATATTGAGCTAATAAATTATTTTTCCTATTTTGGTAATCTTTCAACGAAAGAGAATCTATGGCTTTGTGAGGAAATTTTCCAATTGGCTTTTCCCATTGAGCGTTCTTTACTAATCTCAAAGTAGTTAAATCTCTATAAAGAGCTATTTGTTTTTTCGGGAAAGTGATACTTAACTGCGAGTTTGGATGATATACCATAAAACCATTACCATCTGGTGCTTTCGTCGCGGTAAAAAATAAAAAATTCAACAATAAAGTGCCATTTGAGAGACTTGGTATAGGTAGTGCTGAAGAAGACTCAGCGGGGATCAACTGTAATATGTTAGATTTTGGTAACAGGATATTTTTCACTCTTTTATTTCCTTAATTGTAGCAATCAAGCGGGTATATTTGTTGTTTGTGCCATAAAGAAATTTGAATCAGCCCAGCCTGCAAGAAAGTTAGATATGGCAACCCTTTTTGCTTGTCCATCAAAAGTGCCAGGGTCATTAACAATTACCTCCTGGCTTCCATAATCAATACCAATGGGCTGAAAAAGATGGTTCGCTTCAGGCATGTAAAGAATATCTTTTAACTGCTCACTCGCCGAATTGTTGTTTATTTCGTTACAATCAACACCCACCATCACTTTTTGACCGCTTCTGATTACATCTTCTAAATCAGAAAGCTCATTTCCCGTGGTTCTTTTAACCTCAATGCCGTAATCTTCCAGAATTTTTCCAACATCTTCGCAAGAAGTTCCAACTCCCGGCGTATAGTACCCTTTTTCAATTGCATGCGTAACAAGCTCTTGTTCAGAGAAATCATGCCCAGTTACAGCGTCAAGGATAAATTCTTGAGTGACCACAGCACACGTGTCTGTATTCTCTTGAAGATGCCATTGATTAGCATCATTTCTGTAATCAGGTAAGTCACTATGAGAGACATCGGTTTGGGGAGAATCATTTACGTGGACATCACCAAAGATTCTGTCTTCGTAACCTGAAGTCATCAAAATATCTACTGTTCCAGTATTCTCTAAACTGAAGTCACTTTCGCCAAGAGTCTCAATAACATTAACAGGGCTAATAGCTACAGTATCAATAGACTCCTCTTGATGATTTGTCTGTTTTTCAAAATCTTCTAAACAAGTGCTTTGTAAAGCAATGTCCTCTTGAATCTCTTGAGAGGAATCATTTACAGAATCAACAGAGTCTGGCTCAACTGAAAAATTTTCGTCAGCAAATTCCATTTTCTAACCTCACTTAAATTCGTCTTTGGGTAAAATTGAGACTATCAATAAATCCATTAACATGAGTAGGCATATCTATCTCCCGAATTTTAGTAATATCATTTAAAATCAAATCAATAGTGACTCCCGAATTTTGTATTACTTCTAATTGACTAGAGTGTTTTTCTCTGACAATTTTCTTCTGCAACAACTGGGTCATATTTTTCAAATAATTGTTTTTTTGTGCTTCAGGGACTCTGTCCAGTAGAAGTTTGTCTCGTTGCATGCAGCGAACATTATCTTTTTCAATAAATTGTTCAGTTTCATAAACAATTACAGAAAGAGAGTTCATGAAAAGACTCCACCATGGTGTAAGTTCTTCAAAAGCTGATTTAATTGATTGAGCTGATTCTTTATTTTCCTGAAAAAAACCTAGAGTTTTACCCAATGCACCAATTCCAAACATACCCACTAATACCGAACTCATCCCTCCTGTAACGGCAAAATCAATACCAATCATCGCTGCTTGTCCTGCAGCTGGGATGTGTCTGGCAATCTTAGAAGAAGTTGTACTTTTAATCACATCTCTATTGAAATAGCTTTTTGTCGGTGCAATACACCTCTCAACCTCACCTAATATTCTACGCAGCTCTCCCTGTACATATCGCACCCTCTCCCTATAGGATTGCGTTACTTTTGTTCTCTCATCTTCTAAAATATGACTTGCGACTTCACTTCCAAATGCCGAAGACACCCAGTCAGACTCATTTTGTAGAACATAATAGGGATAGTAAAGGCTTAGATATTCGTACTTCTGCTTTAAGTTTGAGATGATTTCACTGACCAACAAAATTTTATTGGTTGCTGTTTTGAGTAAATCTTTATGATTCTCATATAACTCAGTGCCACTCATTCCTGACAATTCATTTGCAATCTCGTTTAGAGTTAACCCTGAATTCAATTCCCGATTAAGTAAAAAAATATCTACAAACAACACGTAGAGTAAGTTGTCTTTTTTACATTGATTATACTCTTTATAAAGTTGGGGTAAGGTTTTCTGGGATGCTTCTACTGATGAACGTTCCGTTTCCCATCTCTCCAAGATAGCATCAGTTAATTTGGTAGGAGCAACACACCTTACAGAGTGTGACTCACTCTGCCTTTCCCAGTATATTCGAAGCTCACTTAGCTGTGACATACCATTAAATTGTTTTTTTTCCAATCGAACTTGGTCTGAGTGCTTCAACTCCTGTCCATTAATGTTGCACCCTATATTAGTACAACTAAAAACATGAACTCTTTCAGGTGAATCCTTATCCATCAATGAAGTAAAAAATAATTGTCCAGCACCATCCATTGCAATTGATGACATCACAGAAGGTGTTTCTATATGACTGCAAATAATTTTACAGTTTTCTTCTGTAAGTTTTGCTGTGATTACTTTTTTGCAATCGGTATAAGCTATGAGATTACTGTTACAGCTATACCCAGTTTTTACATTCAGAACCTTCTTGTTTGGCAACAGATTGACAATTAAAGAATTTTGCTGTGTCTCAAGGATTGCTATCTGCATGTCTTGCTCAGGAAAACAAGTTATTTCTGACACGACCATATTATTAATATTGTAGCTGGCAGGATTGGTGTCCTCTTTTGATTTAGGCAGATTTTTAAGCAACTGTGATGAGAATTTTGTCTCTTTGAGTTTAATAATTTCATCGAAAGAAAATATCTGAGGTATATCATTTAATGCAGATTTGAATTCTATGAGTTCTCCAAATGTATTTCGCCAACAAACCACTTCGTCTATGGATGGAATTGGGATGACAGGAAATGTTTTTAATTTACCCTCTTCAATAGCGCAGAATAGGCTTTTATATACCGATTGTTTTTTGACTGATATTCTATCAGATAAAGTCGCCCATGATAGCCTTATTATATGTACATTCCCTGATGCTTGTCTTCTTGTGCCAAGCTTCTCAGCTAATGAATTGCGCCAAAACTCAAACCACATCTCTTGCGAACCATTCATTGCTAATCTAAGCAATGAATCATCACTAAAATCAAAAGTACATTTAAGACCATCTTCTTTTTCATTACTTAGAATAAATGCAGGATTTTCATCCTTCAACAAACCTATACTTGTGCAAAATTCTTTTTTATCACCAGACACATAAAGTTCGTTATCTTCAGACACGACATGAATCTGTTGGTCATCCGATAAAGCAACCCAGCCTTTCTTTGATGACGTACATTTTTGGGATATCTCCGATACTGGCAGTATCCACTTAAACCCTGATGGTACCTCATTTTTTTTAATAATTTCTAATTGTAAATCACACCCTTTGCACTTTGGCTGCTTCCCGTAACTAAAATCACCATAGTTAAAATTTCCATGTACTTTGCACATTATTGGGATTTTACCAGCGCAATCACTGCACAAAAAATCTTTACCTTTTTGTCCTGGTAGAATTGTTGAATCTATTCGTGAGGGGAAAGAGAAATGCTTTCTATCTTTATCAAGGATATACCCAGCATAATTATAGGCTGTCCACCCCCCATCTTTCCCACAACGAATACATTTGCTCATTAATTTTCTCCCGAAATGGAAAAGCTTCACTATTAACGATTTACAGGACAACAAAAGCATCAAACTCTAACGGAGCAAAGACACCATCGTTCAGCATATACACACTTGAGACAAAATGTCTAATAAAATATATTTTTTTCATCAATCACTTCAGGTGCTTGGCGTTGTCTAAAAAACATTCGAAGTAACGATTTCAGTACAATTATTTGAATTTTGAAAGATTGGTGTTTTTCACAAGCCTAGTTGCTCATGGTCGACAACTTTGCCCATTTTAATGAGAGTGTAATTACCACCCTGGGAGTATCAAACAACATGTTTCATATTTTCATTTATTATAGCGCACCCTTCGAAGATAGAGCAAGCGCCCTGCCAACCGTTGCAGTCAAGCTCCAAACATCCATCAAAAGCATAGTGGTACTTCTCAGTGAAGACGATAGGTCATTTTAAGACCACTCCCCCCCCATTCACAATTACAGGAGAACCATTATGAAAAGAGATTTATTGGAACAACCATTTACCACCGAGCAAATTAAGCAGAGAGCAGGTAGTTTTGGTCAAACCCTGGACTACATTGAAGGTCATGCTGTCATCAAACGCCTGAACGATGCCTTTGACGGCCAGTGGAGCTTCCAGGTAAGAAGCCATGATGTACTTGAAGCAGAGGTCATTGTATTGGGTGAGCTTATCGCAAGCAATATCAGCAAATCCCAGTTTGGTTCGAGCGCTATTACCAAAGCTAAAAACTCAGGTGAAATCATCTCTCTTGCAGATGACTTAAAAGCTGCGACTACAGATTCCCTGAAGAAATGTGCCACCATGTTTGGTGTAGGCCTTCACCTATACTCAGGACAATCAGCACAACCACACAAAAGATTACAATCCCAACACCAGAGTCCAACGCCTCCAGGATATGCCAGTGAAGACCGAGATAGTAATAATAGTAGTTATGATAACAGCACCAAAGGAAACGGAGGCAATGGTGACAACGGTAACGGTGGTAATGGAACAAGCAGATTGAGCAACAAGCAGTACAATTACCTCCTCACTCTTGGAACGAACCACGGTCTAACAAAGAAGGACATAGACCAGAAGGCCATTGGTGAGTTCGGTAGTGCAGTAGCCTATCTCAGCAAGAACGATGCGTCAACAATGATAAAATTGATGCTCAGCAATTAGTATTACCAGTCAAAAGGAAGCGAAAGGGAGTCGGCTATTCAAGTCGTCTCCCTTTTTTTGTACTCTAACCATGGAGGAAGATATGACATCACAAGCATTACAGCAAATCCAGGAAGAATTGTACATCAGCTATAGCCAGATTTTCATCTACCTAAACTGTTCTCTGAAATATCAGTTTCAATATGTAGAGCAGCGACCAGCTGAACGCATCAGTTCAGCACTTCCATTCGGCAAGGCAACACATACTGTTCTGGAGACTTACTATCGTGAAGTAAAAGAAACCGGAGCTGTACCTCGACTTGAACGACTCCTCACTCTTTTTGAAGAGGGGGTGGCCTTGCAGGTAGAAAATATTAAAATTCCTGTCATTTTCAAGAAAGAAGCGCCTGACCTGTCCAGTCTTATCAAGATGGGGAAACAGCTTGTCCAGACATTTTACGAGAACGTTGATTTAACAGGTTATGAGATTGTTGATATCGAACTTCCATTATCAGCGCCGCTTTTCTCCGAAGACAAGGAGCCTCTTGATATAAAACTGTTCGGCGTCATCGACCTATTGCTGAGGGATAGTAGTGGTAATATTCTGGTGATAGATAACAAAACCAGCAAGCAGAAGAAGTCACAGTCTGCTGTAGATGAAGACCTTCAACTCACTGCCTACTCATATCTGTTGGCCGCCAACGGGTATACCTTCGCAAAGGCCAATGTCAATTGCAGACTTGATGTACTCCGTAAGCTGAAGACACCTACTATAGAATACTATACTACTGCGAGAAGTGTGCTGGATAGGCGACGCTTTGCAAAGCTTGCTTCTCAAGTCCTCAAGGGTATAGAAAACCGAGTCTTTTGTCCATCATCTGGCTGGCTTTGTAGCGACTGCCAGTTCAAGGACGCCTGTAAAGACTGGTAATAAATCCACCATTTATAAAATCATTCAAGCCGTTGTAGCCCTTTGCGGGTTGCAACGGTTTTTTCGTTTCATTCTAACACCACAAGGAGAAAATTATGTCGAATTCAACATTGCTCGGAAGCAACTACGTATCTGAGGCAGAGGTGTTCAATGTACCAGCTGTACCATTCACCAAGACCTTTCATCCAGTTCATCATCGAGACTTTATAACGGTCGTCAAAGAAGCCGTCACCGCAGTTGGTATGAATATCATCAAGCAGGAATTTGTATTGGCAGGGAAAAATCAGGAAAAAATGTTCGGTGTCTTTGACCTTAACCACGGCAGTTCCGAATTATGCTGGTCTATTGGTCTCCGTAACTCAATGGACAAATCCTTCTCATTATCTCTGACGAGTGGAACCAGGGTCTTTGTCTGTCAAAATCTTTGTTTCTCCGGTGAGTTTCTGGCTGTCAGAAGGCATACCAGCTCTCTGGACATAGATGAGCTTGCGTTTATGGCATTTAGAGCCATGCGACAGATGATTCCTCGTTTGCAGAAGTTCCAAAAGTGGCACGAAGGACTGCGCAATTTTTCCTTGCCCACAGTAGATATGAAAATTCTATTGGTCGAGATTATGACCAACAGGGTGATACCTCCAAGTAAATTCTGTCGGTTCAATGATTTGTATGCCAATGTCTATGACGATTCACTGTGGGGCTTTCACGAGACCGTGACGGACATTTTAAAGGGAAGCAATCTGATTGCCCTGCCAAAGAAAAACATGCTCTTAAATCAAGTAATTGATCGCTATATCGACTCTCTTGATTCCGCCAAGACTTCACCTCTGGGAGATTTCTACCAAAATCGATCTTTATTAAGCAGATAATTAGCTCAACACATCAACACAATAAGCCTCTGTAGTTCTTCAGCTACAGGGGCTTTTCTATTTTTAGGAGGACATTATGTGGAATAAACCTACCAAAGAACGGCTTGAGCAAATACCGGGGCTCTATAAAACTGAGAATGTACCCTTACAGGAAAAACTCATCTACCTGCACTTCTTCATTGGAAACTGTGACTGGTTCGTGGCTGAGTTTGATGGTTTAGACACTTGCTTTGGATTTGTCATTCTTGATGGTGAATTTGAAAATGCCGAATGGGGTTACTTTGCTTTGTCTGAACTAGGGGATTTAAATCTGCAGGGTATAGAGATTGACTGCGAGCTTGAAGAGAATTGGCAACTTCGACCAGCAAAGCAGGTGAACAGAATTTCTGATGCGCAGGGATGGTTGAAAACTTCAATGATAAAGATGAGGGGTAATAATGTGTGATGATTTTTGGTGCGATTGGGATGATATGGATGAAGCATTTTGCAATCAAGACACTGGATTTGAGGAGGAAGCTGGAGTTGAAGGTGAATATAAACCTGAAGATGAAATAATACTGTTGACCGAAGATGAGAGTGATCTTGATCTCCGTAATGCCATGATTGTTGGTACTATGATAGCAGGTTGTGCATTTGATGAATTGAAGAAAATGAGATTGATTAAATCTGAATCTGAGAAGAGAAGATTGCTCAAGAAAGAATAAGCAATCGTTGATCGGGAGAATGTTGAATGATTTCAATGTTCTCCTTCATCTATTGTGGTCTAGAGAACATGCCAAATACAAATATTTTGCAAAATGTATACTATATGTGAAAAATGTAGTTGACATATTTCATATAATGGTGCAAATTGTACTCAACATATTTTGCAAAATATCGACATGGAGATGTTGTAATGACAAGTGCTAAACGCGACAAGTTTATTGAATTAGCCGAGAAGAGGGTCAATAAGGCAATAAAAACCATGCGACTTATCGGCAACTTATCTAACAAAAGCAATTACGAATACTCTGATGAGCTTGTGAATGAGATTGTTGGTGCTCTTGAACGTGAATTGCGAGATCTCAAGAGAAAATTTTCGCCTGGGAAGGTTGAAGGCCACCAGGACTTTACCTTCTCAAAGAGGTCAAAATAGACCAGAGCTAGGTTGAGACTCCAAAATTGCTTCAAAGATGATATTTAGGAGACTGTAATGGCAGAAAGAAAAGTTAGTTTGGTTGAAACAGGTCAGGCTATTGAATCATTACGTAACTCTGACTTTGATACTGTATCGGCGGTCGGAGAGGTTCTGGATAATTCAATCCAAGCCAAAGCAAGAAATGTCAGCATTGTTACAAAGGAAAGAGAGTTGCCAGCTCGTGGCCGAAGGAAAAAAGGCAAAAAGGAAATACTAGAAATTGCTTTCTGTGATGATGGAGAGGGGATGGATACTGAAACCCTGCATCACTGTATGCAACTAGGCTTTTCCTCAAGATATAATGATCGATCAGGAATAGGAAGATTTGGCGTAGGGATGACGCTGGCAGTGATCAATCAATGCAAAAAAATTGAGGTTTATTCGAGAGCAAATGGTGATAGTCCCTGGTGCTATACTTATGTGGATCTTGATAAAAACAATAGTGACATCCCTGAACCACAGGAAGTTGACTTACCCGCTGAATATGATGGAGTAGTAAATAGTGGAAGTGGAACTATTGTTGCCTGGTCAAAGTGTGATAGGCTGAACGGAACTTCAGAAGAAATATATAGATGGGTAGCTAGAACATACAGAAAATTTATTGGTACCCATAAAGTTGAAAAAGGAAAAATTGTAGCGAACAATACCCCAGTTACGATCAAGCTTAATGGTAAGGATATTGTTCCATTTGACCCTCTGTTTGCTGTAGCTCATGCTGATTTCCCGGAAAAGAAAGTTGCTGAAATATTTGAGCCGATAACAATAGAAATGGATGTACCAGAAGATGCTGGGGGAAAGGGGGAAACATCTGAAATTACGATCACCATGACACTAACACCTAAAGAGTGGCGAATGAAAGGAGGTGGTGAGTCCGGTAGAGATCCTTGGGCAAAAGAAAACTTAACTGAGAATGAAGGTTTTTCAGTCTTACGTGCTGGCAGGGAAGTTTTCTACGATGTCATGCCCAGATTTAAACCAAGGACCCATGCAGATGGCCTAGATAGGTGGTGGAGTGCAGAAATTTGTTTTGATCCTGTTCTTGATAACTACTTTTCTGTAAAAAATATTAAGCGAGGAGCAAGATTTTTTCCTCAGCTGCGAGAGAAAATACAGGAAAGAATGGGACCAACAATTTCAGAATGTAGAAAGCGTGTTAAAAATCGTTGGGACCAAACCAAAACAGAAGAACAAGCAGGTAGCCCAAGCACATCAAACGAACACAAGGATGCTGAGGAGGCTGTAAAAAACGCGAAGACTCCATCATCACAAAAAAAAGAGAAAAAAACGCCAAAAGAGGAGAAGAAAGAAATAAAGGATGTCTTAAAGAAGATAGTTGATGAATCAGCGCTTGATGAGTGGCTAGCAAAAATCGAGAAGCAGCCCTGCACAATAATTGATAAAGATGACTCGAGTTGGAAGGGAAGTACGTTTGTCGACATCCATCCGGCTGGTGGACGGACAGTGATAGAATACAACCGTTCTCACGATATTTTTATTTTCATATATGATGCAATAAAAGAGCTCTCTGAAAGTTCTCCTGACACAGATTCAGGGTCAATCGTAAAAAGAGCTAAAGACCTCAAAGTCGCAATAGATTTGTTAATGATGGCCTATGCTCAAGCAGAAAATTATTTTGGAGATCTAGATGAAGAGCAGAGGATTGGGGATACACTAGAGTTCTTGAGAAACAACTGGGGACAATACCTGCGTCAGTATGTAAAAGCTTACATAAAGGAAAATGGTATATGATAGCAAGGAATCTGCCACTTCGTGAATTGCAGTCTATTGTTTCTGAAGAGGACCTTGCTATGTTCTCCTCAGTTTTATACAAGCTTGACCCTGATTTGCGCTTTGATCCACGTACAGATAAAGCCTTTTTATCGAAAATATATGATGCATATCAAGGATCTAAGGTGTTTAGCAATAGCAGGCTCAGAAAACAGCTGCTTGAACATGTACCGGATGGTGAACTGCGAAATCTCGCATCAACTTTATCTTTAGATAACACAGGAACTTTTAAGGAGGTTCTTGAGCGAGTAAATACGAAGGTAGAATGGGGTAGAAACTCTGAAACTGAAATTTTCTTGGATTTTTTCGGTTACCCCAAAGAGTATATGCCCGAGGAGCAATTGGCTCAAGAAAGTAATGAGTTGGTTCGACTTTTGGGGCGTAAATTCAAAACATTAAAAGATTACCAGTCTGGTGTGTTTTTCAAGGTGGCAAACCTTTTAGATGCTCCATCAGCAAGGGTAATGATCCAACTACCAACAGGTGCTGGTAAAACGAGAACAGCAATGGAAGTTGTTTCCTACTTTCTTTCAGGTCAGTACCAATCACAAAATGCGAGAGTGCTTTGGCTTGCCCATGTTGAAGAGCTGTGTACACAGGCTGCTGACAGCTTTATTGAGGTCTGGGAGCATATTGGCATGCAGGATGTGCCCCTATATCGCTGCTGGGGAGGTCATAACCCAGAATTGAATCCAGAGTCGCCTTCAATCACCATAGCTGGTTTTAAGAAATTCCATAACATCAAAAAGTCGGGAGCTGAATCACCCAATTTTGATCTGGTAATTGTTGATGAAGCGCACATGGTCCTTGCCCCAACATATAAAGATGTCGTTCATTGGGCGAAATCAAATAGTGGCCGTATTGTTGGTTTGTCTGCAACACCAGGCCGTGGCAGTAAAAAGGATAACGAAATTAGTGATCTAGTCGAGTTTTTTAATGATCAAATTGTGGGAATTAATAGTGGTGAAGAAGGTGTGATTGAATATTTGCAAGGGCGCGGAATTTTGTCCCGTGTTGAGAGGGAAGTTATTAACCCTAACATTTCATTCAATCTAACCAGCGAAGAGTGGGAGCAGCTTGAAGATGATCTAGAGTATCCTAAGTCATTTTTGAGGAGAGTTGCAGAGAATTATGAACGTAATACCATAATTGTTCAGAAACTTTGGGCACTTGGTGAAACTGAGAGACAAGTCTTGGTGTTTGCAGGTAGTGTCAGACAGTCACGACTGCTCTGTACAATGCTAATCTATAAAGGATATCCTTGTGCTCATCTTGATGGAGCGACACCTGGTGAGATGAGGAATGCGATTATTGCGAAATTTAAGAGAGGAGAGATTAGGTTTCTCTTTAACTATGAGGTACTGCAGGCAGGTTTTGATGCGCCCAATATTGATTGCGTGTTTATTGCTCGCCCTACCAAGAGCCCTGTCCTTTATAGTCAAATGGTAGGTCGTGGACTACGCGGGCCGTCAATTGGTGGAACTCAAAAGATGCTACTTGTTGACGTCATAGATAATATTAGCAGTCATTCAACATTTATGGATGATGTATATGACTATTTCACCGATTACTGGCAATGATATGCAGCACATTGACGTGGAAGTATCAACCCATTATGACGAGCTATACAAGTTATTCAAATCTCTTGTCGATTGTTCATGTCGCAAGGTCATCATTGTTGCGCCATTTATTAAGCTTAAGGCATTACGGTACTTACTTGATGACATAAGCGGGCCATCAGTTACTGTCATAACCTCATGGAGAGAGGATGATGTGCTGGCAGGTGTGTCAGATATTGATGTATTCGATTTTATTTCTAAGAATAGAGGGCAGCTCTATATTAATAATGAGCTTCATGCAAAATGTGTTGTTTCAGATGATAATATAGTCCTTTTTTCTTCAGCTAATATTACGAAAAAAGGGCTTGGGATAATTAGTCCTGCTAACAAAGAATTTGCTGTTGTCGTGAAGCCCGTTCCCCAAAAAACCAGAAAATGGGTGGATAAGCTTCTTCAATCATCTAAACTAATCACCCAAGATATCTTTGATAAATATAAGTTTCACATTGCAAAACAATCAAGATTGCTAAACGGTTTTGAAAAGTGTGAGTATGAGAAAGGGTCGAGTGGTTTGACTATCACATCTTTACCAGTAATTGATACACCAGAGCTGTTTATTTCATGTATTAATCAAATACAGAACCATGGAGCCATCCCAGTGGCCGAGCTAAAGGAAAAGTTTAACCACGATGCTCAGATTTTTGGGACAGATCTCAGTAAACCGCTGTATCTTCAGCGCCGACTACTCAAAGAAGCTTTTTTTAAGCACCCATTTGTGTCTGAATTTAGGATATTTGTAGGTGCTGGTAAGTATTTTGGTGAATCAAAGGCATGGTTACAGAATATTTGCGAAGATTTACCAAAGCCATTTAGAAAGCAACTTACTGGGCACGTAAGAATATTATTTGATTGGGTTAAAGGTCTCAGTGATGGTGTCTATGAAATAGATAGACCTAATTACTCTGAATATCTATATGTGTCTCAGCTAGTGCAAGAGGCTTTGAATGCAGGGTCCCAACCTGATGATTGAAACCCTGCTTTTCTGAGAATTTTTACGTCCTCGCCATAACCGCAACCATAATCAAAAAAATTTTTCTCTTTTTTAATTAATCCATCATCAATTGCACAATGAGCCTTGAATAACGATGACGTTTAATTGCGGTTTTTTTTCGAGATATCTCGATAGCCATGGTTGGAGCTTTTCATAACCTGAAAGAATAGTAATGTTAGAGTCAAGGAGAGAGATTAAATGTCTGATTATATGATTTTTATCTGAAAGTGTTTATAGTTTTGGGCAACAATCTACGGCTGGTTGCATCCAATCCTCTATTTTTTTAGCTAAGGTTGGGTCTATACTATTTTTCTCATACGAGAATAGGTGAAGTGGCCCGAGGGGATATAATCGATTATATTGAAATGTTTTACAATAGTAAGCGTCGCCATTCATATCTGGGCTATCTCAGCCCAATGGATTTCGAGAAGATGGCAGTTATGAAAAAAGCAGCTTAAGAAAATGTCTGTTTTTACTGGACCACATCATATCTGCCATTAGAACTCTTGTTGCTTGTTATTGTATGTCCTGCAGAGATTTGCTTTCTAATCTCGATAAGCGCCAGTAATAGCTCATCTATTGAATTAGCGTGCGTTTGAATATTAAGCGTGTATTGATATTTCATGCCTATTAACTGAAATACTTCTATCTTGTGCTTTCCTCAGCCAAAAAAATAGAAAGACTCATATCACACCTAGGGCCATTTTTAATAAACCATCAGCCCCTTTGAGCTCTTTATCCAAAGTTAGCATGTTGATACCTCTGTTCAAATGAAACCTGAATTGTTGGTATAGATTTTCATCATCCAAACTTTCACCATCCTTTTTACAACGATCGGTTAGCAAGGCAAGGTAGATATCATGGTGCTTGCCCCCAAAAACTTTCCATTTCATCTCCACAGAACTGTCGGAGGTGATTTTAACTTTTCTTGGTTTTGAAGGCTCTGCTAAAGATACGCAAAAAGCCCACCGGCATAAGGTGTTCCAGTTTTTGATACCGGTTGTTCGTTTTAGTTTCATCAGACCATCACGTTCTTTCTGTGATAGTTTAATATTTTCAAATGCCATGTTTTTACCAAAAATATCCAGGTTTAACGGTCGTAGTTTGTTTCCCCTCGTCGAAGTCAAGATGATATGAATGAGAAACCCAAGGGCGTATCATCTGATAATATTTTTCGTTTATCTCCTCATCGGTCGATAAGAGGAGCACTTGATGACTTGCTTGTGGGAAATATCTTTCTACCAAGTGTGTCCTGTGTGTAGTATCTAGCCTTCCAAGAGGGGTATCAATAATAGCAGGCAACCTACGTCCAGATGCTTGAGCTAGTCCCCAGAGAAGAGATACCGAGAGCAGTTGTTTTTCACCGGCAGACAGCCGATCAATATCAATGCTTTTTCCACCAGCCTCAAAGATTTCCACATGATAGTTTTCGGGATCAAACCTAATGTGTTCTACAAGTGTGTCTTTTCGCAGAAGTGCTCGGAATGAGCGTAATACATATTCTTGTATTCTCTCAAGGTGATACTTGATGACTTTTTTTCTAAATATTTCAAGTGTCTTTCTCGATTTTTTTGAATGTGTGACAATCCTTGAGGCAGTTTCATGACTGTGGTCAGTATCAAGCTTCTTCTGGTATTCTTTTTCAAGATCCGAAGATGCTATGTTAATATCTTTACAGATTTTCTCATACTCTTTGTTGATGATATCATGATTAACTTGGGCTTTTCGATAAATACCCTCTAATTTTTCTTTTTGCTTTACAATCCTCGAAATTGACTCGGCATCTGGAACTTGCGCAAGCTTTCGCTCAATATTCTCTGATTCAAGTTGCAACGAAGTCCAATTCTCAAGAGCTTGTAATGCTTCTTTTACCTCTGCTTCGAATGATTCTTGCAAAAGGTTTTTTATTGAATCAATGGTTTCCTGTCTAAGAAATAGATATTGTAAGATATTTTTGTGTGCATGACGATTTTGGATATCTTCTGCAAAAAGCTGCTCAACTACAAGTAGCGCTTTCTTTGAAATTTTTCTCTTGCTAAGTTCTTTTAAAATTTGTTGGTCCCGTTTCTTCAGAGTACCATTTAATTGATCGCTATTTTTTGAGAGTTCTTCTTTATCAACCTGCTCAAGGATTTTTTTCAGTTGTGACCTGACAAGAAAAACAGGAAGTGTTCCGCCAGCTATATCAGCAAGTCGTTCTAGGGTGTTCTCAGTACGTTTGTTTAATTCAGCTTTTTTGAATTCAAGCATTTTTCGTTCACGGTATAAATCGCCTCCTTCAACCCTGAACTGCTCTTCTATTTCTCGGATTTTAGCTTCTATCTCAGATACTTCTTTTTCGGCTTCTTTTTTTCTCTCCCTGAACTTGTCTTTTTTCCCATTGAGCTCAAGGATCCGTTTTTCTAAGGTTTTAATTATTATTGCTTCTCTATGATCGCTTAAGGTTAAAGTTTTTCGCTTTTCAAGAACAACTAAGTCTGTAAGTAGTCGGTCGACGAGATCAAGTCCTAGTAACTGGTTGATTCCTGTAGATATGAGTTCTGAAGACTTCCTAAAGTCTGCAAAATCTTTTATTTTCTCTCCATCGAAAAAGAACAGACTAGATATTCTTATAGGCATGAATTGCTCTACATATTCATTCCATGAATCCGTTAAAACAGGGTCACTTTTTCCATCTTTGAGGACATCAACTGTCTCAGTTATATTTTTCCGGTTCTTCCGCCATGAGCGTGTTACCTTGTAATGGTGCTCAGAACCGTTTAAAGCATGACTGAAACTGATTGAAAGTGAGGCGCCATCTTGTGGGTTCGCTGATTTATTGATGCATTTACTGAGGTACTTGTCATATGCAGTGTTTCCTTTGCTTGATAAGCTTGCAAGCTTACCGAACAATGCATGTTGAAACGCATCTAAAAGAGTCGTTTTCCCGACGCCATTAAGTCCACCGATCAAAATAATCGGTTTTTCATCGCACTGTGGTTGCAGTTTTATCTCTTGTCTTCCACGGTAAACTCCATAATTATGCAATGTTATTTCATCAAATATCATATTTATTCATTCTTGTTGGTATCGTTTTCTAACCTTCGTACATAAGGCGCACAATGGATAAGATCTAAACGATCTTTAATATTGCGCTTTTGTTCTTGGTAATTTCTTACGCGATTTTCAGCATCTTCCTCGTCTTCATAAAAGTGCTTGGAGATGACCTGTTCTAACGCGTCGAAAAGTCCTGACCTTCTTGCCATTGTTCTATATCTTTGTGATTGGCTTATGAGCCCGCGGACGAGCTGGTAATGCATCTTGTCGTCACCGCATATAGTTTTGAGGATTTTCATCTCATGCCACCCAAAAGCGGGGTTCCTGTCAGCAGCATCAAGTGGAAAATCATTTCCGGTTACTTCCTTATAGATACGCGGTAGGCTGTCTTCGACCTCATCTTTATCTTCTCGCCAAACCTCACGGATAGCCTTTAGCTCTTTAATGGTAATTATGTCAAAATCTGGTACGTCTTCAGGTTTGTTACTTTTCACATGCTCCTGAACTTGGAGTAAGCGCCTTAGCAGATCTTCTCGGTCATCCTGCCAATATGGACCATGGATGGCTCGATCTTTAAAAAGTTGTACGCGTCCATCAATGCGCCTAAAATCACGTCTCTCCCGATCTTCTTTTATGTTGAATGAGTCACGATATTCAAGAAGCGGCTGCATCCATTCTTTTTCTTGATCGTTTTGGATCATGGCCAGCATAGAGCGATCTTGACTGACCATGGTACAGACCCAACAGCCAAACCTGCTGTCACCGCAACTTGGGGTGCCGGTTGTGATTGCCATAGGGCACTCTCTGTCTTTTGTGGCCCCCTTATAGAAGTCAAGTAAGTTGCTATTGTCGGTGTCCCAGGGAGTTTGACTGCTGTGAAGTAGGAATTGCCAGACATCATCGTTTTCCCAGTTCTCTATTGGTGTGAAGACATAACTGTTTGGTAGACTTGCGTTTGGGGTAAGGTACTCCTGAACACGTCCAAGCCTTTTTTCTATATTATCCATTGACATAGCACGCATCGAACTCTCGGCTTTTCGCATGCCAAGTGCAAGGATAGCTTCACCATGCTTCTTGATTATTTCCGTAATAAATTTGTTTGACGGATTAATCTTGAGTCTGGAAGTGCACCACCTGAATTTTGGTCTTGGTGCAGGGTAACCTTTCCCTATCAAATTAACCCAAAATGAATCTTCAAGCTCCGGTGTCAGCCTGTGTGTTTCAAGAGGTAACCCTAATAGAGTGGCCTGCTCATCCATCCTCCTGAGCTGTTTAGACACCCAAGATGCAACAACTGGATTCTCAACGAGTGTGTCAGTGCTGATTACATGAACTTTGTTTTTACGGCTTTTTGATGGGATAGATTCCAATGCCATCCATACAAGCTGCAACACAGCTGTAGAATCTTTTCCGCCGCTATATCCTATGATCCAGGGAGCATCAAAAGACAAATATAATTCAGAGATAGTACTAACGAGCTGGTCGATAGTCTGCCTATACCCTAACCGTTCAAAAACTGATTTGCTTCCTTTATTAATTATCTGCATTATTTGGCATACTCTCCCCGATCAAATGCATCTTCAACCTTTTGCTCTTCAGGCGTGAGATCCAGACCAAGATGTTTTTTTATTGAATTGGTGGTTAGCGTGACATTGTGTTGTGCTTTTGATACTCTGCCGCCAATCATGGCGCGGCCTTCCCACAATTTAGAGTTGGATCTTGACCAATTAAGAGAGTTTGTTTTTTTCACCAACGATTTCCAATCCTTGTGTTTTGTGCTGAATAATGTATTCCCGACATTGCCGAGTGCTTGAAGAACAACTGCATGGGAGTGTATAAAGTCACGCCGAACATCACCAGATGTTATTTTTCTGTCTTTTACTAGTTGCCATTCCTTTATGTTTTTTCCAATCTCATTCCAAAATGACACAGCTGTAGTTAGTTTTTCATCAAAATTGCTGGTCTCAATTCCTGAAAGTAGAGCTGATGTTGCATTGTAAATTGCGCTGAGTGTGAACAGTCTGCTTGATCTTGGAGAGAGATTACTTCGCTCCATTTCAACCATTCCTTTAAACGTACTTGTTCGAAAGGTTATCTCTCTTGCAAGTTCAGCGAGTTCATCTCGATGGTCATATAAAACTCCAAGTGATTTCGAGGGGCGGATAGCATAGCGATTTAGGTCGGCAAACATCTGTTGGCATTTTTTAAGACCTTTGTCGATAAAAAAAACGACAGCAAGACTTTCATCTGCAATGTCAGATCCTTCCCTGATTGCCATTTCAATTGCAGCCCTACGGTGCTGCCCGTCATTAATAATGAACTGTGCAGACATAGGCACATGGAGAAGCCCGATACGACCAGTATCATCAGTTGAGCCGATAGATTCAAACCGTACATCACCATCAATAGATGCAGTAATAGCTGAAAAGACGTAATCATCTGGATTTTCAGTAATATAACGTGTCATGTCGGGAAGACGAGCTTTGTTAAGAAAACGTTGGGCTCTCAATTCAGGAACAAGCTCTTCCTCATTAAATAGGAAGATTTTCGGGATGAGGCGTAAAGGGCACATAGAAACAAAATAGTCCCTTTTTGCCTGAACACCTTTTATGCAAGGAAATACATATTCAAAAGGATCGCTCATCCCATCATCTCCATAATCAATAAAATAACAAATATAAGTGTATGTTTATTAACCTTTAACATACAAACAAAGGCTTTGTATGTCAACACAATGACAAACATCTACGAAGCTAAACAAACAGGTGTTTATGTTGTTATAATGCATTAGCTTAGATACAAAAGTATACAAAATCAGTATATTATTGTTGTTTTATTGGAGGCGGTAAAGGTTTACATGTTTGTCATCAAGGAACCATGCTTTCTAAATCAACTGACCTCACTAATGGAAAAAAAGGGGGGGGGGAATCCCAGTACTGAATGACAATACGGAATTTATTAACCTTGCTATAGATGAGGGAAGCATTTCGGGATTTTCCCTCCTTTTTAAATCTCAACCTTGAAGGAGGATTCTGCGTTGAATAACAAGGCAGTTGGAATTGATGAAATTGCAAAAGTAAATGGTGTCAGTGAAAAGCAGCTGCGATACTGGCAGGAAGCCGGATATATCAATCCTGATACCGTTGTATGTAGTGAAAAAACATACAGGCGTTACTGCAAAAGTGATGTTGCTTTGGTGAAAGAAATTAAACGATTACTTGATGAAGGATATACGCTTTCAAGAGCTGTTCAAAAAGCAGAAGTAAGCTTATGTGGACAACAATAATGCAGAAACAAGACAAGATAGATAAGGGGACTGAACAAAACCCATTACAGAAGTGGCTTCGAAAATTTGAACAAGCTGTTAAGTGGAAAATCTGCTACCAATAGAACCCATTACAGGGCTTAAATGAAGGAGCAGAAAATGGCAAAAAGAACGAGAAGGAAACACTCAGCAGCATTTAAGGCGAAAGTCGCTATGGCCGCGATGGCTGGAGATAAAACACTGGCAGAGCTGGCTCAGCAGTTTGAGGTACATCCGAATCAAATCACCACTTGGAAAAAGCAGTTGAGCGAACATGCTGCATCTGTATTTAGCAAAGGCACTTCAGCTGAACCAACAGTTGACCTAAAAACCCTGCATGCCAAGATAGGGCAGCTGACGTTGGAAAATGATTTTTTAGAAGGTGCGCTCACCAAGGTGGGATTGCTGAGCGCAAAGCGATGATAGACCGCACCCATTCTCTATCGATAAAAAGACAAGCTCAGATCGTAGGTATAAGCCGTGGAAGCGTTTATTATCAGCGAAAACCAGTAAATGATAAAGACTTGAAGCTGATGCGGAAAATTGATGAACTGCACCTGGAGCACCCATTTATGGGCACCAGAATGCTTCGCGACCAGCTGAATCGCAGTGGTTTCTCGGTAGGTCGTAAGCATCTTGGAACGCTGATGAAACGCATGGGAGTTGAGGCATTATACCGGAAGCCGGGAACGAGCAAAAAACATCCAGGCCATAAAATCTATCCATATCTCTTAAGAGAAAAGAACATTGATCAATCCAACCAGGTTTGGGCGCTGGATACTACCTATATTCCCATGGCCAAGGGTTTTGTTTATTTGACAGCTGTTATTGATTGGGCCAGCAGGAAAGTTCTGGCAGCTAAAATTGCTATCACTCTTGAGGCGTGCCATGCGGTTGATGTTCTTAAAGAAGCGTTCACCCATCATGGTACACCTGAGATAGTGAATACGGATCAGGGGAGTCAGTTTACCTCGGAAGAGTTTATCCAGACGGTGAAAGATCGTGGTTGTAGGATCAGTATGGACGGCCGCGGTGCTTGGCGGGATAATATATTTGTTGAAAGATTATGGAAAACAGTGAAATACGAACGAGTCTATTTATTTGCTTATGATACTGTCAATGAGGCGAGGAGATCAATCACCCAATATCTTGAATGGTACAACCAATCCAGGCCTCACTCCCGGTTGGGAAAAAGAACTCCTGACGAGGCCTACAGCATCATGATGCCAACAGTTGAAAAGGCAGCTTAAAAAAGCAGAGCTTCCACTTTAAAAACAGCAAATGCTGTTCAAACAAACTAAGCCACCTCTTACTCCAAGAATATATTTTCATATTTGGTGTTTGCGTGTTTTATCCCTTTCTCTTGATAATAGACAAATTGATGCTTGAATAAAAAATTACAAATATATTCAAAAAATATAGCATATTCTTTAATGGCGGGTAGGCACACCTCAAGTCCGTTTAGGGTCAACACCTAAATGGACTCTAAAGCAGCCAGTCATCCTATCTATTTAGCGTGTTTTACCACTGCCCTTAAAAAAATCTGCTTTTATCATGCTATTTCAGAATATTAAGACCTCTCACACGTGAGGCTATGTACTATCCACATCACTTGTCTCTGCTGGCCAATCAGGTCTCAAACTGATCGCATGATGATGGTGATTGGGAGGAGAGATTTGATCAATCAATTACAATTACAGGTCAGATTCGTTTTGACTGTCTGGCCATTACATACATGATTTTTTTGGTGAGTGGCGAGTGAGGTGGCGGAAAATATAGAGGACTACACTTTTAAAATCCTGTACCAGCAACACATGTCTCTAGTGGAGCTGGGAAGTAAGCAATTGTGTCGATTGAGTGGCCCGATAATCGGTAAAAATCATGGGTGGTTCAACACATGGCATTTGCAGAGAGGTGGGAACGTACTTCCTCTTTCCTGAACACCTATTGGTGCCTCTCTATTATCCCTCTGCTGTGATGTGGTCCAGTAAAAACGGACATATTCCTAAGCTGCTTTTTTCATAACTGACAATTTCTCAAAATCCATTGGACTGAGATAGCCAAGGTATGAATGATATCTTTTGCTATTGTAGAACATTTCA
>NZ_JAFFQE010000013.1 GCF_016919005.1 Desulfopila inferna | reverse complement strand
GCACTAACAACTGGCGGGGCTACCATCGGAGTTGACCTTGACTTTTTACTTTTAAACATGAGAAAATGAAACATGTAACAACCTAACAACAATAGAAAAAACAGAGTTTGTTACGCGGAGTCCATGAACACCTTTACCTCATTCGGGAGAGGGCATAGATGAGTTTCTGAGTATCTTTCCGAACCCATCCGGTCAAAATCGATAGGAGATATGTTGACTTGTGACATGGTGATTTTGATAGTACTCAGTTACATTTTCACATAAAGATGCAATTCTTTTTTCAGGACAAAAAATCAACCTGAAAGGAGGAAAGCATGAAAGTAGCCGACGCCATCACCTATTGCATCAATTACCACAAAATCAATTCCCAACCAAACACTCAAGCAAATTACGAGTTTCTTCTTGGGAAATTCGCACATAGTTATCAGAATAGGGATATCGATGCAATAACGCTAGAGGAAATAATAGCGTTTCTTGCCAATATGACTGAAGGCAGAAAACAGAATACCAAACGGAGTAGGTACACAACTCTTTCAGCTTTTTTTAATCACATCATCAATACGTTACATCCTGAGATGAAGAATCCATGTTTATCACCTGCCGTTAAAAACCTCTTTCACAAACCAAAAACATCTCATTGGAGGATATTCGATAAAGACACCATTGATGAGGCAATCTTCAGGACACTGGATATCCGAAACAGGTTGATCCTTGAACTGATGGCCCGAGGTGGTGTGAGAATAAGCGAAGTCCTTGGGCTCAGGCCGATCGATATTGATGGACAGAAACTTCTCCTCCATACGCCCAAAAGCGGCAGGGAGCAGGATATTGTCTTCATTCCTAATAAATTGAGCACCCGCCTGCTGAATTACGTCCGGGACACCTCTATTCCTTTGAACCAATTAATTTTCCCAATCACCTATGCTGGTGCCAGAAAAATAGGTCTAAAAGTGGGAAATATGGTCGGTATCAAACTGCGCCCCCATGACCTTCGTCGCCATGCGACTACATTCGCCTCAAGATCAGGAGTTCCTATTGAGATCGTCAGCAAGGTGCTCCTCAGGCATGCCGATCTGTCCACGACACAAAGGTATCTCGGCAAAGTTTCCGATCATGAAGCAATTAGGTGGATAGAAAGCCTACATGAAAATAGATATGCAGGATGTTTTTGTTACGTATACTCAGGAAGAAGCTCAATTTGCGGATTTGTTCAAATTGTTGAGGTTGGCAAAGGATCTCTTCTTGATTCCCAATCCTTATTAAGGCGGTTGGGACCATACGGATCTTATGAAAGTCTCTTTTTGAGCGCTGACAGCAGTCTTGAATATATGGGATTAAAAAAGCCTTCAATATCATTATCATTCTCAGACTCAAAACTTGAGCGCCATTCTACGAGAGTACCACCCTCAATAGAAGTAAGCTTGACTGCTACAATATAATTGCTTACAAAATTAGAAACTGGGCCCCGCTCGTGATCAATACTGTATGAAAAGGTGAAATCGTTGGCGTCAAAATTAATTAATGTCTCATGAATCACACCATTAAGAATTCTTTTCGCACCGGTTTCAGTTCCTTTTTTATCACCGACCTTGCTGACAATTATAGGGACACCTGTGGCCCATGTCATGTCATGGAAATTGCTGATGGTGTTCCAAACATCTAAGATTGGTGAGTTGATCTCTATTTTATTGTAACATTCTCCCATTGTTGTACCCTCACATCCTTGGTTATCAGGATTTAGAAATATGGAGCTAAAGGTGCTATTTCCGTATCACTTTACGTTACTGCAGTAGCTGAAATAGCAACATAATTGGATTTGAAAAACTATCTTGCGGAAACAGAATGTATAAGGTCGGTCATCAACAGCGGATACCAAACCTCTCCACTTTTTCTTATCTGCATATACTTCATCTCAACAGAAACGGGTAAACAGTAACTCCGTCTGTTCAGCTTTTTCTTGTAGTATTTTGCTCGCCGGAACGCCGATGTTTCAATGTAAACTTTCCTTTTCGAGGGAATGCCACCATCTTGTGCAAATCTTCATCCCACAATTTCAAGCGGAAGCAATTTAAGATTTTTGTGTTATTTATTGGCGTTTTTTCTTGCAATGCCGGTACGCTGTTGTAACACTTTCTAAGATGGTAATTGGGAATACTGGGATCTATATGGTGAATGTGGTGGTAACCGATATTGCTGGAAAACCAGTTCAACACAGCCGGCAATTTAAAAAAAGAACTGCCCTCCATGGCGGCAGACAATGGATTCCAGTCACTTTGGCGTGCCCAGTATCCTCCCTCAAACTGATGGTGCACATAAAACAACCAGGCTCCAACACCACCAGCAAACCACACCATCGGCAACTGAATCAGAAAGTAGAGAGACCATCCTGTAATCCGTGAGACAGCGAATGCTACAGCAAAGATGAGTAGATAAGTAAAAATAATGTCGATACGCTCTTTAGGTTTGACCATGAAATATGAGGGGCGCTTGCTCAGCAAGAACATTCCTAACCCGAACAGAACCAGAGGGTTACGGTAGAGTCTATAACGTAAACGTTGCATCGTTGATGCGACTTCGTATTCCTTTTTTGTCATGGTCCAGATATCACCATAACCTCGTGAATCGAGATTGGCGTATGTCCCGTGATGCTTGAGGTGTGTGAAACGCCAATCTTTAAATGAAATAAACAAAAGAACACCGAGGAAGGAGCCGAAAAATTTATTGGTATTTTTTGATTTAAAAAGCGAATAATGCACACAGTCATGAAACAAAATGAACATCCGGACCAGAAAGACAGCATTGGTCAGGATAAGAAGCAGCGTCAATATATACGGATAGCCGAGTTGTACCGATAGGATGGTCAGATACCATAAACAGAAATAGGGGATTATAGTATTTATCAGTTGCGAGGTGGCCTTCAGACTATTGGAGGCCCGAAATATTCTTAATGTTTGGTACCAATCGGGCCATATTTGACCCATTTTTATCTTTGTCTCATCTAAATCGACGCTATTCGGTTTCTGTAATTTGCCCATACTCATTCTCACTTCACCTGGCACAATCAGTTAAGTGTGCCAGCAGTTGGGGATAGTCAGTAATGATTTTTCCCACGCCTTCTTTTCGAAATCGGACCATGTCTTTTGGGTCATTGACTGTAAATAAGTTTACCTGGCAATCATGCTGCAGCGCTACCTCGATCTGCTTTGAATCAATAATATTTGCATTAGCGATATAGACCTCAAATTCAAATTCTCCCCAGTTGTGTATCAGAAGGGGGTATCCGCCAATGAGCGCATTTACTTCTATATCGGGACAAAGCGCAGCTACTTTTTTAAGATAAAGGTGATTGAATGAAGAAATGGAGAACATGTTAGGGGGCAATTGCACACTATCGACCAAAGTGAGAACTTTTTCCACAATAGGGAAGGAGATGATTGCTTCGGGCAAGTGCTTTATCTCTATAATGACAAATAACGATTTTTCTTTAACAAATAACAGCAGTTCTTCAAGTAGAGGTATGGAGGCATTTATCATGGCCTGCTGTTCTTCAAGAGTCACTTTACCGCTTTTGATTGATGCAAAAGGATCGTCCTCGATAAACCAAGATCCAGCGTCTAATGTTTGGACCTCCTCCCAGGTGAAGCTATGGAGCGGTTCTTTTTTCCTCTTTGGAAAAATCTCTGCGATATTAGTAGTTCGCATGAAAGTTTCATCATGAAAGAGAATCAGCTGACCATCCGATGTTACGGAAACATCGGTTTCGATCCCGTGAGCCCCCATCTGCCATGCCTTAATAAAAGCTGACATGGTGTTTTCTGGAGCGAGGCTACGGGCCCCTCGATGGGCAATATTGTAGGTATGTTTGCTGTCTGGCATAATGGCCTTCTTTAGCACTTTTTTCCGTATTTTTATTAATTAATGTTAAATAGTTAAATATACTTATACCCGTAAGGGGACATTCCAGATTACAGAGGTTAGAAAAAAGATAAAGATATATTATTTGATTAATCACATATGCTATTTGCTGCAGAACTCCATGAGGCTATTATCATTGAATCACACTATAAAATGATCTACTGGCAGATCTCCTGAAGCTTCTATGATAGTATATGAGGTCATGAGGTCGATCGAGACCTCAGGATAATTTTTCTCAAGGCAGAGTAATCTTAGCCGTATCTGACTTCTCTTTGATGAATAATCATTTTGTCCTCCGGAGCCTGTTTCCAAAAAAAAGCCAGGGTCTCTTAAATCTTGATCTTGGCTACTTAGCCTTGAAACATAATTTTGGAAAAGATGTATCACAGTATGATAAATCGAGGTGCTGCGAAGTTTCTTAGCATATCTGTTTGAACTTAAAAATTTAAACAGCAACCTACCGTCAGAGAAAATATATAGCACATTGTGGCATACTTCAATGTTGGCCAGATCGATTGGGAGTCACTTGATTTTTAATTCTCTCCCGGTCTCCATACAATGAAATGGGTATAGTAAAAACGGATCAAGATCATTCGATGCCAATTGCGCGCGGCTGGATAGACCGCGTGGAAGGGCTAGCTCGGGTATCTTTGCGAGCCTCACTGCGTTCATATCTTGAGGCGTTACAGAGGGCATCTGCTTCGGCGTCAAGCATAGCATTGATGGTCTCCTCAACAGTTCCACGGACGAGTTCTCCAAGATGATCTTGAATCTGGGACTCGTTAATCTCGATGACATTGCTTAATTTCTTTGTATAATCTCTTCGCATGGTGGCCTTTTCCTCTGGTTGATGGTTTCTTTGGCGAGTGCCAATTAATCATGTTGAGGCCACCCTTCATTCTAAATGTGCGAAAATTATTATACGTTATCGGACACATATCCAATGCGGATCTCGTGCACTCGTAGCGGCAATAGTGCAAGCATAACATGATTTTACAGCGGATCACAAAAGCCGCGACCGCTGAAAAGAGATGTTAATATTGTCATCTTGAAGGTCTGACTATTCTATTAACGCATCATGTTGATCATAACTACTGTTAAGGTTGCTGGCCAATATACGTAATTAATCCCGGCCAATGGTCAACATATTTCCAAAAGATCATAACAGATAGAGCGAAAATCAGACAGATATTTCCTGACTTGTAGGACAACTGACCCCTCTAAGGGAAGAGATGTTCACCGGCAAGCCTCAGTTGAGGTGGAAATCAGAAATCGAAGGTATTCCTGGGAGGGCAGGTTCTGCGTATGAAGTTAAGTATTTAGAAATGGAGTAACTGGAAATTGTAGATATCCAAAGACTATCTTGTATTTTCTCAGTATTCTGCATACCGCTAAAATGACAAAGTGATAATTTGATTTTTTTTTAGTCCATTTTTTCTTCAATTTATTTGCTGATTATGTAGAAGTCTCAGCCATTTTTTCCAGGTGGGTCACTTTATGATAGCCCTGGTTACAGTTCTTGAGAATGGCTGAAACTCATGGGTAATCAAAAAGAGAAAAAAAGAGCAAGGGCAAGTTAGGCATTGCTGCTGATTTGCTCTGACTCCTTTATTCTGCCTGATGGTCTGGCCGCCTTTGTCGGCTAAGCGGAGGAAGAAGGTTAGAAGAGGAATCCAACACCAAGGGTCACCACATGGTTTCCTTCACTGCTCTCGTCCTCGATGTTGTCATATTCCAATTCCTCAAAGAACCACTCATACCGGTATTTCACCGAGATAAAGGTGGTTTCACTGACGAATGTATTGAAGCCGATCTGCGGTCCCAGTGTTCCCGTCACATCATCCTCATTGTAGCTTGCCCCAATGAATGCACCGACAAAAGGCTGGAAGTTGCTGTCTGACATACCGAGGAAATGATAGTTGAAAAAAGGAATCGTGGAAGCGACCCATTGATCGTCAGCATCATCGATGAAGCTGTATCCGACCGACTGGATAACACCGATTTCAAAGATTTCACTGATATACTTGCCATAACTTAAATCCAGGTTCAAGGTACCGACATCCGCATCTTGAGCATGGAAAAAACTGCCGCCGACTTGGAGCGCACTGTCCCCTTTTTCCTGAGCGGCTTGCACCGAAGTGCCTGTTGCCGCCATCAAAAGAAAGGCGCCGATCGCCATTGCGGTAATATAGAGCTTTTTCATTTTTTCCTCCGTTCTGAAAATGCTTCTTAAGCTGAGCATTTTCACGAGTTCTACAAATATAGTCCGCTGCACTATCAGCGGACCGGCAAAAGAACGAGTTGTTTACGAATATGAACCTCACCGGAAGTAAGGGATTGCGTACCCATCCCGAAGTCAAACTCAAGTACAGAGGGCGATTAAGACGTCTGCACCTCTGAAGCGGAACTCCCTATGTTGATAGGCAAATAGTATGGCGGAGCAGAGCTAAAGTCAATGAGTTGTCGTTAATATAATTTTCGATAGAATATTTTCTAGGTTCTCGGGATAAAAGGATATTTAGAAAAATTTCGGAGATTGAACAATCGAAGCAAACGGATAGACCCAGCAACAGGGAACCAGAGGCGATTTCCGCTAACCATAAACCCGACCATGGGGGCAAGGCTTACCCCGTCCAGGCTGCAGACACCAGTAGAAGGACAAATCGGCTCCAGAGCAAGAAGCCGGCCTGAGTTTCATACGTAATCAAAATTTATTTTCAAAAATACGTAATTATACGGATAGGACCACTACTAATCTTGAGCTTCTTAAAAAGTACAAGCATCCTAAGTTTAAGGGTCCACTCATCTCAAGAGCTTTTTTGTTGCCAGCGCGTGGGGTGTCACAAATGCGATTGCAGGCAGTGCTATTGTTATTTAGAAAATACTTTTTATGCGAATTATCTGGTGAATGTATGAGGTGCTTCCCCATGAATATACAACCAAGCTATCTCAGGGAAAAAACCAGATTAAGTGGTTAAGTGGTGATGTTAGCGGTTGTAAACTGGTGGAAGTGGAGAGGTGAGTTCTTCTCCATCCACGATTATTGAGAAATTGTCAAGGAAGTTTACAAGATAAAGACTTATGTGCCTATAACATTTACACTTTATTGTCTAAAAGTCCTCTGGATAGGACTCTTTTTATTCATGTTCCACAAGATAAATATCTGTAATATCAAGTATTAATCAGTAGCGTTCGCCAACAGCAAAAACACCCGTCAGACTACAATACCTTGTGGCATTCTTCTTGCTCATATTCTTCTAGCCTGATCAAGTTTTTGCAAATGATAAATTTGAAAGAGTTCCTGTTCTCTAAGCGGTGGGTCTGTTGTCAAATTCAAGATGTTAGAGCCGGCATATCTTGATCAGAAAGCCTTTGATTATGTATTTAAACGGAGATCAAAAACTTTTTCGTGACTGAGAGGAGAATAGCTATGAGCCTTCCGGAATTCAAAGCTGCATCTACCATAGTCCCGGCAGATAAAATTCGTGATATAGGAAGACGGATTTTTCCTCGTGAGGACCATAAGATCAATGAACGTGTTACGAAGGTTGAACTAAAAAGCAAAGTTGGGAGAACAAAGGTTGATGTTGGAAAAGGCGGTTTTTGGGCTTCAGACAAGACCAGATGTTGGAAATGTGAACCTACCATAGATTAAAACCGAGACAATAACAGCATTCTCTTCCGAGGAAGGAGCCCTAAGAAAACTGTTGTTCAGGAAGATACCACCGTAATATCCGAGATCGAGGTGGATCTAAAAGATAGGCCATTAGGTTGAACCGAGCTGTCACGAGTACGAAAATAATCATCGTACCCCAGGCATCATTTATGAAAAAGCCCAGGAGGCCATCGACACTGAAACCATTCTCGATCCAACCGCAGCTAAGTTTTTATATCAGCCGGGAGGGCCGTGGATTCGCCTGAACAACGTTACCATTGTCCACATCCCCGATCATGGGGTAGGCAGGCCGCTACTGTCGACGCACCACGGCATAAAAAATCTAGGGTAAAGCTTAAAAGAATTATTTCGGCATCTGGAATACACGCCATACTGTTCAGGTGAGCATATACTCAGGAAGAAGGTCAACTTGCAGGTTTGCTTAAGTGGTTAAGATTGCCAAAACTAGCCTTTGTCATCGTGATGACATGTGCCCCTGCAACCTCTCATGGAGAATCTCAACTCTTCGATCTCAGAAATGTTGTTAGGATTTGGTAACGGCAGAATTTTGTAGATACAGGACGCATATTAACTTACTGCTTGTCTGCGATAAGTTAACCTTAGCCGCCATAACGTTTATATTATGTAAGTTTGCCTCTTGAAAAGATGTCCTTTCTGGGAGAACTGGATTTCAACAACCTCCTTTTTTCCCGGAAGCTGAATAACCTGCCGAACCTATCTCGTATTTTCCGTCATTTCGACTTGTTCGACATTACGGCCGCCATTTCTCCCACATTTGCAATTTTAGACCAACTCACCTTTTCTCTAATGCTCCGTTTCAGACAGAAACCGCTTGACACAGCAGTACACTAGCTTCTATGGTTGAAGATAATCACCATATAATTTCTGAATTCGTACAGGAGAAACTTTTTGGAACCGCAGGAAAATTTTGCGTTGCGGGTCGAAGACCTTTATAAAGATTTTGGGAGCCTGCAGGTACTCAAGGGAATATCCATGTCCGCACGTGTTGGCGACGTCATCTCTCTAATCGGCTCCAGCGGATCAGGGAAAAGTACATTTCTACGGTGTATCAACCTTCTCGAAAAACCCACATCAGGAAATATATACGTCGGCGGTGAACTGATCCAACTGACTAAAAATTTGAAAGGAAAGATCGTTACCAAAGACAAGAAACAGGTAGATAGGATCAGAACCCAGCTGGGTATGGTTTTTCAGCACTTCAACCTGTGGGCTCACATGACCGTGATTGAAAACGTCATTGAAGCACCGGTACACGTCTTGAAAAAATCGAAGAAAGAATCGACTGAAAAAGCCATGGCTCTACTCGACAAGGTCGGGATTGCAGACCGGTCCCATTATTATCCGGCTCAGCTCTCTGGCGGACAGCAGCAGAGAGTAGCCATTGCAAGAGCTCTTGCAATGGATCCCGACGTTCTTCTCTTCGATGAGCCGACCTCTGCACTTGATCCGGAACTGGTCGGTGAAGTCCTCAAGGTCATGCAGGACCTTGCCCTTGAAGGGCGTACCATGATCATCGCTACACATGAGATGGGGTTTGCCAGGGAGGTATCTTCGGAAATTATTTTTCTGGATGAAGGCGTTATCGAAGCTCAGGGACCGCCGAAAGAAATCTTCTCGGTCTCCGATTCCAAGCGTTTGAATCAGTTTCTGGCAAATCTTGTATAACAAGAATAGACAGTCGAGCCATAACAAAAGGAGATTAATATGAAAAAAAGCGTATTCGCGGCATTCATTGTATGCGTTGTACTGGCCTCTGGCACGGCCTTTGCCGGAGACATCAAATCCGTTCGCATCGGCACGGAAGGAGCGTACCCGCCATTCAACCTCATTGACAAAAACGGCGAACTCCAGGGGTTTGATGTAGACATCGCCAAGGCGCTCTGCAAAGCAGCCGATGTTACGTGTACTTTTGTTATCCAGGACTGGGACGGCATGATTCCCGGGCTGCTCGCCAAAAAATATGATGCCATCATTGCCTCCATGGCAATCACTGATGAACGAAAGAAGAAGGTGGCATTTACGAATAAGTATTACATGACCCCGGCAAAGTTCGTCGCCCAAAAAGGTGCGGGCTTTGACATCTCCAAAGAAGGGCTCAAAGGAAAGACAATAGGTGTTCAGCGTGCCACGACTCATGAAAATTTTGTCCGCGATAATTACGGCGACAGTGTAACAATAAAATCATACGCCACACAGGATGAAGCCAATATGGATCTGGTTTCCGGCAGGGTCGATCTGGTAATTGCCGATTCTGTAGTACTGCAGGAAGGTTTTTTGAATACAGATGCCGGCAAAGATTATGAGTTTACCGGACCAGGCTTTACAGACGCTGAGTGGTATGGCGACGGTATCGGCATCGCCATCCGAAAAGGAGACAAGGAGCTGGTAACCCTCTTTAACGACGCAATAGATAAAATCCGTGCCGACGGCACATACAAGGCCATAAACGACAAGTATTTTGACTTTGACGTTTACGGAGATTAAGGACAGGATTTTCCAGCGTGTTTGATTTACAAGGATACGGCATTCTGATGCTTAAAGGCGCCAAGCTGACATTGTTTATTGGTATTGGCGCCATGATTATTACCATTCTGCTCGGCCTGGCGGGGGCCTTGTGCAAACAGTCAAGCTTTAGAGTTTTGACGGTATTCGCCAACATCTATACCACTGTAATCCGCGGAATCCCGGAACTGGTTCTTATTCTTCTGGTCTATTACGGCGCACCGACATTTATCCAGGACCTGCTGGGTCTTTTCGGCATGGAGGTCTATATCAATTTAAACCCGTTCATTGCCGGTACTCTGACAATAGGCTTCATATACGGCGCCTTCGCCACAGAGGTCTTCCGCGGCGCTTTTCTGGCCGTTCCTAAAGGGCAGATTGAGGCTGCCGAGGCTTATGGGATGAGCGCTTTCATGACCTTCCGCCGTATCCTTCTTCCGCAGATGTGGCGCTTTGCCATTCCCGGCCTTGGAAATGTCTGGATGGTGCTGATCAAGGCAACAGCCCTGATATCCGTCATCCAGCTCCCGGAGCTGATGCGCACTGCCGACATTGCATCCCGGAGCACCCGAAAACCCTTTGCCTGCTACTTCGCGGCATCCCTGATTTACCTGACTATAACGATCGCCTCCCTGGGATTTCAGCAGTGGGCGGAAAAACGCGCCAACCGCGGGGTAAGGAAGGCTTCCTGATATGGATTTCGATATCATCATCGAGAGCCTGCCGCAACTCATGAGCGGTATGATTGTCACACTGGAAATCACCACCATCAGCGTTATTCTCGGTTTTATAATCGCCCTCCCCCTTTCCGTTCTCAGGGTATCCCGGAATCCCCTGATCCGCTGGCCTGTTTATGGATTCAATTTTTATTTCCGCGGCACTCCTCTTCTGGTGCAGATTTTTTTAATCTATTACGGCAGCGGACAGTTTCAGGAACTGCTCTCTCAATGGGGACTTTGGCATCTTTTCCGTGAAGCCTGGTTCTGCGGGATCCTCGCACTGACACTGAATACCGCGGCCTACAGCTGTGAAATATTCAGGGGCGGTATTGAAGGAGTTGCCTATGGTGAAGTTGAAGCGGCACGGGCCTGCGGCATGTCCGGTATCCTGCTGTACAGGCGGGTTATTCTTCCGGCCGCGTTGCGGCTTTCCTGGCCTGCCTATACCAATGAAGTGGTATTTCTTCTCCAGGCCTCTTCCCTGGTGTCGGTTATAACTCTCATGGATATAACCGGTGTTGCCCGGGTAATCGCCGCCCGGTCTTTTGCCTTTTATGAACTTTTCATCACTGCAGCGCTTCTCTATCTTGCTTTGGTGTACGGATTGATTTTCGTCTTCAAGCGCATTGAAAACAAGCTTTTGAGGCACCTGAATCCTGGGTCCATGCTTTCATAGTCTGTCTGACTTGTCCTTTTTCCCATATTTGCATTATTTAACCTCTATAAAGCCTGTTTCATGTCTGACATCATCGAAAAACTCCATAATTCAACTATTCATCACGGTTCTTTTAACAATCGAATTTTCGTTTTAAAACTGTCGCCAGACGATTGCCCCGGTATCCTTTCTGATCTGGACACATTAGCTAGAAAACGAGACTACACAAAGATTATTGTCAAGGTACCGGCAAAATTTGCTGAAATTTTTTTTCAACACGGCTATACCGCGGAGGCTGCTATTCCTGGATATTTCTCTGCGGACAATAAAGGCTCTGAAGTTCTATTGATGGTAAAATACAGAGATCCCGACAGAGCAGCGGATTCTGACCTGGGCCGCACAACGAAGGTCCTTGATGAAGCGGCACTGAAGAGCGGCACCGGATTCCCCAGCCCCCCCCCACCTTCCTATTCCTGCAGGGCGGCCTACAAATCTGACACCACCCAGATGGCTGAATTGTACAAAAAGGTCTTTCCCACCTATCCCTTTCCGATTGACAACCCTGCTTTTCTGGCAGAAACCATGGATAATCACTGCCGTTATATGGGAGTCTGGAAAGACAATCAACTTGTCGGCCTGGCCTCCGCGGATATGGATGTAAAGGAAATGAATGCGGAAATGACCGATTTTGCCACCCACACTGAACACAGAGGTCTGCAGCTGGCCGGCTTCATGCTGCAGTCATTGGAAAAATCTATTGCCGCAGAGGGTATCAAGATAGCATACACCATTGCACGATCTCGCTCCTTCGGCATGAATATCACCTTTTCGCGTGCCGGATATTCTTTTGCCGGAACCCTGATCAACAACACCAATATTTCAGGAAAGATAGAAAGCATGAATGTATGGTACAAACCTCTGCAGGCCAATTAGAATATGATTTTCAAAGGTAAACCTGAATAAATTATTGACTGCGGCACATAAAAGGTGATAGGACATCGTTTTGTAAGCACGCTCAAGATATTCCGTGAATTGTTTTCTTTCTATAATCAAAAAGTTCTCTTCTAGTCACTCGTTCAGAGGATCTTAGCTAATCGAATCCATTAATGGTTCTTGGCTTTTAAAATTCAAAAATCAGCTCTCTTTTGGAACAAACCTTGCTAGCGCTAATCTTAAAAGATGAAAATGTCATAGTGGTTTGAGATTATTCCTGGCAGGGTGGGACCGGCGAAACACAGAGAGTTGTATAGAAATAGAGCAACTGGCAACTCAAGATTTCCAAAGATCATGTAAATTTAAGGCTCAGGTGAGATTACAACTTGCTGCTATAACCTCTTCATGGATTATCTCAAATCTCAGATCTCAGCTCTGGTGTTAGGCTTTTCGAACAACACAATTTTTTAGATACAGGAATAATATAAATTTTTATGTATTCTTAAATGGTTAACATTGCCAACGCAAGTCTATTCAATTGCAATGAATAGGTTCCGTGTAACCTATCCCAATAAACTCTTGATAAAGAATGAGTCATGGCCTTTCTTTTCCAGAAAAATAATTTTCACCACAAAAACATTTACTCAAGGAAGATAAACCGCTGTCCCCTATCTTTAAGGGAGATTCTATCTCTGCCTGATCAGGCCAGTGCGTTTTCGAGGCCCGAATCCATGGCGAAGATACACGGCGCGCCGAGAGTGTCTGCCCAGGCGCGCAGTTCGTTTAGGTCCGAGTCAGGGTCAAAGGAACGGACGTGAATGGCCGTCTCGGGAAGATCCTCCTCGGACTCACCCATGACCACCTTGTCAACGTTGGGCAGTCGGGTCAGTTCGGCCAGGGATTCGAGATAAGCCTGGGCCTTGGACGTTTCGCTGTCGTTGTTCACCCATGCGGTCAGGGTCAGGCGCGCTTCCCAGTTGTCGCGCAACTTGATGGCCGTAAGCAGGGCCAGGTCCATGTTGCCCAGGTCCATTGAGGCCTCCCAATCCGGCCCCTGATCGTCGATCCAGACCATGACCGAATCGCCTCGATCGATTATCTCGGTGTAGAGGATCACTCCCACGTCAATACGCGCCGCATTTCTGATCAGGTCGCGAACCTCCTCGGTGCGCTTTTCACTTTCAGGCATCTTCAGGCACAGCACATTGGGGCGGAAGAATCCACCTGCCAAGGTCTCCATGCCCGCTGCCAGGTTCTCGCCGAAATAGGACGCGTCCACAAGCGACCAAGTGGCGAAGACACCTTCTTCTTGCAATGCCCCAGTCAGTTCTGGCAGATTTTCCAAAAGATCCGAGCGCTCCTTCTCACCGGTCAGCCCCAGAAGTTTTACGAAGCCTTTGGGATAGGCCACATCGCGTAACAACGCAAAACGTTCGCGAGCCTGGGTCGAATCCTCCACCGGCACCAGCAGGTTGGCCTTCCAAGTGCGGGTCATTGGGCCGGTCAGTTCGGCCATGCGGCGCACGGCCCACTCGGCCACGGCTACGAAGAGCCCGCTGCGTACATCACCGAAGGGCGCCTTGAGATGACGGCGTATAAGATAGGCATGCAGGATCACTACCACTACCACGGCCACTCCCGCAAAGACAGGATTGACGATGAACATGGCCGCGACGCAACCCACGCCGCCGATGATGGGTACAAGGCTCGGCACGTTGAAAAGCGGACGGAAACTGACCAGTCCCAGCTTCTGCTCGATCACGACCACCATGTTGATCATGGCGTAGGTGATCAAAAAGAACATGGTTAGAAGCGGAGCGATGGCGTTGAGGTCGCGCATCATGAGCGCTCCGGCCACGATAAGGGCCGTTGTGTGGAGTGCGTTCCTGGGCTCTCCCGCTTCGGTTTTCTCCTTGAACCAGCCCGAGCCGGGCAGGATCTTGTGTTCGGCTATGGCCTGAAGAATACGCGGCGCACCCACAAGCGAAGAGAGCGCCGAGGAAAAGGTCGCCCCCAGAAGACCGGCCACCACCACCGGTCTCCAGGCGGCGCTGTCGATCATCACGGTGTAGTTGCGCAGCAGGTCGTCGGTGGAGGCGCTGGCCGCAAGCCACCAGGCCAGGACTAGGTAGACGATCAGGCTCAGTCCAATGGCGGACATGGTGCCAACCGGGATGGATTTGCGTGGGTCCTTGAGTTCGCCGGACATGTTGGCCCCGGCCATGATACCCGTGGAGGCGGGAAAGAAGACAGCAAAAACAGCCCAGTAGCCGATGCCTGAGAAGTCGTTTTCCGGCGATCCCTCGAAGCCGCCCCACCATTGCACGGAATGGCTCATGCCCCCCGTGAACCCGGCCCAGGCCACAGAGAAGAGCGAGGCTACGATCACTGCCAGGATGAGATACTGGATACGGAAAGCTAGCGACGCGGAAATGAAGGCAATGGCGAAGAGTACGCCGAAAACCGTGAAGTCGACCACAAGAGGAGAGTGGTCGGGAAAGACCCACAGCCAGCCGGCGCGGAAGCCGAAGATGTACATGGATACGGCCAGCGCCTGTGCCAGATACAGCGGAATGCCCACGCTGCCGCCAACTTCCAGCCCAAGCGACTGAGAGATAACTGAGAAGGCCCCGCCCGCGCCGACGCGAATGTTAGTAACTATGGAAGAGAGCGAAAGCCCGGTGAACGCGGTTATGGTGAAGGAGAGCACGATGATGCTCCACGCTCCCAGAAGGCCCGCATTGCCCACGACCCACCCCTCACGTAGATACATGATTACGCCCAGGATGGTCAAAAGCGTGGGTGTGAAAACACCTCCAAAAGTGCCGAAAAGTTTAGGTTTCTTGAGCCGTTTCTCCTCAATCTGCTCCTGAACCACATCCTCGCTGCCGGAGGGGCGACTGACATTCTCGTCCGGTTCTCTGTCCGTATCAGGGGTGGTTTTGACGTCCATGCTCGCTCCTCAGTTGATTGATAAGATGATTTTACAAAACCATATGACACTTGGGATATCCTTGCAATCTCATCACGCCTCAATGACCTTGTCTCAAATAAAACGGACACTCGGTAAAGCCGCCTTTATCCCTACACCACTGCACCTCATCTTGAGCTGAAAGTGTTTCTTGGTAATATTATCATGTGATATTTTCCGGAAAACTGATGTTCTTCCTGAGTATACGAACCTGGAACGGACTACAATTTTGATTCAGGATCGCCTGTTCGGTGAAGAAGTTTTTGTTGGGATAAAAATCCATCAAAACAGAATCTTCGATTACAGATAAACCTTGATACCTGTCGGAGGTTGTCGATATGGTATATTTCAAAGAATTTAAGGTAGATAGGGAAAAGTATTGACACAAATGTTACTGATTTGTAGTGTTAAATAATAAGCTTTACCAGATTTCGCCAGGATGGTCAGGCTAATGAAAGATCTAGCCATACATGCTTGTTCCGATCCAGACCATCCAGGCGTTTATCTTTTTAAGTGTAGAAGAGGTGCTCATGATAACAAATCAGACCCATGCAAGTGCTTAAGGAGACCTGCGATGTCAATGAACTCGGACAAGGAAACCTGATGTGAATGTTGCCACGATTTCGCTGGCGGCTTCCAGTAGCGCGGCTCAAGGTGTGGGACCCGTCTTGCCCATGGTGCTGATTGGTATAGTACTGGGCGTGACATTTTTCCTCATAGCCACGGAGCGCATGCACAAAACTCTGGCTGCAGTGCTTGGGGCCGCGGTGGCGGTAGCACTGGCGTTAATGCTTGGGGTTTACGATGGCAAACGCCCCTACCTGCGTGTGCATGACTTTATTCATCACGATTTAGGGGTGATTGGGGTAATTGTAGGCACGTCGATTGTAGTCGCCATCGCCTCTGATTCTGGCCTGTTCCATTTCCTTGCCGTACGCATTGTTAAATTGACCCGTGGCAATCCGCGTAAATTACTGCCGGCAATCATGGCTGTAACGGTGGCCTTCGTGACTTTTCTGACCATTGCCCCCGGGGTTTTGATCATGGTTTCACTGGTGCTGGTTATCACCAAAGCGCTTGATGACGACCCAAAGCCCTACATCATTGCGGTAGCCATCGGCGCTAACTCCGGTGCGTTGATGACCTTCGCCTCCGGTATTCCAACGCTTATGATCGGAACTTCCGCACAAATTCCCTACGTCCATTTTTTGATCGTTTCTGCTCCGCTGGCCACACTCTCGGCCATGTTGGCCTTTTTTATCATCCGGTTCTACTACCGCAAGACATTGGCTGTTGGCGATGCTGAGGAATTGCTTGCCCGAGCAGCTAAGGTGGACGAGTTTGATGAATGGGCGCTGGTAAAGGATCGTTCACTGTTTTACCGCGCCACGATTATTCTCGGGCTCACCATTATCGGTTTTGCGCTGGCTAAGACCCTGGGTGTTGGCCTGGATTACATAGCATTCTGTGGCGGTATTGCGGCGCTTTTGTTTTCCGGGTTTCCACCCGATGAAGCAATTAATAAGGTGAAGTGGTCGATCATTCTATTTTTTGTCGGATTGTTTGTGCTGATTGGGACGGTGCAGGACACTGGCTTGCTAACTGTGTTGGCCGGTGGCATTTATGACACAGCAAATGGCCAAATGCCGGTCGTCATTGCTATGTTGACTCCTTTCGTGTTCGTCACCGCTGGTATCGTCGACAACATTCCGGTGGCGGCAACAATGATACCCGTAGTCAACACCATGGTGGACCAGGGTATGGTGCCAGAGCCGCTGTGGTGGACGTTGATCGCCGCGTGCAATCTAGGCGGTAACCCGACTCCGGTAGGATCCATCGCGGCGGTCATTGCCTTACATGCCCTGGAAAAGGAGCGGGGTATTCGAATTGGCTGGGCGGAGTATTTGAAAGTCGGCGGTACCATAACGATTCTGCAGATCATTCTGGTGCTGGTGTATATTTTCGTTTTTGTTACATTTGATTTATTTCCCCGCTTGCCAGTATAGCTGCTGTTGGAAAACATAATTTTTCGACCGCCTGCCAGGAAAGGAGCAAAACTAATGACTGATAGCTTTAAACCCAAAGATAGTGAGATAAAAGCATCGATGCATGATTTCGAAGCGGCACTGACGGCCAATAGGGCAGACTTGCCCGTGCTGCCACCGCTGCAGAAGATTCTGGTTGTGCTAGATGGGTTAAATCAGAGCGCCATGGTGTTGGGCTTGGCGGCTGAGCTTGCCTCTCGCCACGATAGCGCGCTGCTCGTCGGCTACGTCTACGTTGGGCCTGATGATAGTGAGCGCGAGCAGTTACTGACGCAGCAAATTGAGATCCTTGCTCAGCAAGGACTGAATGCGACGCGAGTGGCTCGGATACACAGCAGTGAACCGGCGTATGCACAGATCTTAACCCTCGCTGAGACATTAAAAGCAGACCTTATGATTGTCCCGGCACCTTATGCAGAGGACTTTGCCGAATTGGGCAGCGACAGTATCGGCGTGACCCTGGATAAACTCATGACCCAGGCGCGGCCTTTGCTGGTGGTGCGTGAACCGCGCGAAGTGCCGGCGAATAGTCTGAAACCGGTATTATTGCCGTTGAGTATGCACGTGCAGGAAAACCCCAATGCAGCGGCATGGGCATTGCGGATCATTGGACCCAGCGGTACGGTTCAAATGGTTGCCGTGGTGGATGAAGAGGTGTTGGATGCCGCCGCCGATATAGTCGGTGAGCATGAAGCGGCGGAACTTGATCTCGATCGCCTGGCTGGTTTGGACCGTCCAGTCACGGCTGGTTTGATCGCGCAAATGCATCGACATTGTCAAAAACGATCGTTAGGCTGCGGGGTCAGCGTGCGTAGAGGTGACCTGGTGGCTCAGGTGATTGAGCTGGCCAAAGAAGGGCAGCGCCTTATCGTGACCGGATGCGATACTGACCCCACCAGCAGATCGTTTCGGAACGTACAGGCAATTATTCGATGCGCTCGGGACCCGGTATTGGTGATTTAGCAACGGGCTTGGTAGGAGTGTAACTGTTTACTGAATTTCAAGAGATGGAAACGGCCGTTCTTGAAGAAGATGGCGTGGTAATAATTGACACTACCTGAGAGGATAGAAATATCTAGTTCCCGGGAATTGTTCAGAAATGAAGTAACTGCAGACTGAACCTTACCAAAGACAATCTACAGTCGAGGTGTAAGAAAAAATTTAACCTTGATATTGAAAAATATCAGATAGTATCGGAACTACTACATCTAAGCCATTCCCTTGTCTCGCAACTCCTGCAATGCCTGATCCGATTTTCCAAGATCTCCAAGACCCATTGCTTTGAGAACTTCTGTTGTTTTGGTGTACTGGATGTTTTTGTACTCGACTATCTGAATATGGTTGCCCCAGGGGTCCATGAAATCAAGGAACGGACCGGAGAGAATTTCTACTCCCTTTTGCTCCAATATTTTCCTGACTTGATCATTGTCTTCGACCACCAAACCAAAGTGACGGTGATCATCTCTGGATGTCTCGCCGGTCTCCATTAGGGCGAGAAACTGATCACCCATATCAACAAATGCAGAACTGCTGGTTTTGCCTCGCAGCTCGATTGAAAAAATACTGGAGTAGAATTCGAGAGCCTGATCGATGTCACCCACTTCCAAAGCCACATGGTTGATTCCAACAAGTTTAGGTAATTTCATCTGTTTTCCTCTATTTTCTTATCCTGTAACTACGCCTAGGAGGGAATATCTCAAATACTACGTTAAGGTTCCGTTCGCGGGATTGTCCAGCTTTTTTCGCACATCTGATTTCGAGGCAGCTGTAAATTTGTTTCTTTTCCTTTTTTTCAATTTCAATCAAGAACAGCAGAGGGGGCAAAATACAAGGTTGTGAGCGTTAGCGAGCACCCGCAGGCTTAACTTGTATTGACACTGCTGTGCTCCCTCAGGCTGCCTCTATTTGTTTTTCCAACTCCTGCTGCCTCAGCAATTGCATATACAAATAACGCTTATTGCTCCATTTCGTATCGGCTATATGGCGAAGCGGACAGAATTGATCGGAAATGGAGCAACTGCAAAGAAGAGCTTACCAAAGAGAAGGTCGGTTCTCAGGGTGATGTCTTGTTGCTAGGTTTCGGGAAAATGGTAAATTATTAGACACAGAAACAAGGTCAAATAGAGCCACTGCTAAGCTGTTCAGACCTTCTTTCGATATGGCAACCTAATCGTCGAGTATCAGGCACGTTAGCGAGTCCGACAACATTGACTTGTTAGCTGTCAATAGTTGGGCAAACCTGTTTCCAATTTTTCTCTTTTATTCAAAGTCAAGATGAACAGCTATAGTGTGACACGCCGCCAACGTTAAACAATGCCCTGGGTCTTAGACGATAGTATTTATCTTCTACTTCCTGTGATTGCTCATCATATGGGTAGCTCAGTACTTCCTGCAACTCTCTTACTAAGGCATAGTCACCCTGCATGGCTTGTTGGTAGGCGGGGACAATCACCCACTCTCGCCATGCATATTTTGGGTTAGTCTGTTTCATATTTGCTGAAATCTTAGCCAAATTACCGTCTTTGGCGACGAGGTCGCGCCAGCTATTTAGCCAAGATTGCCATTGTTCATCGAGTTCTTGAGAAGTTTTACTGTAAAAACTCTTTTTCAATGCTGAAAGATCCTCTGGTATATGGGATAACTCACGGAAGAAAATGGTGTAATCCACCTCTGAGTGGGTCATTAGCTGCATTAATTTCTTAAATAGCTCCGAGTTATATCCAGTCAAGCCAAGTTTGGCCGCCCACATTTTCTGAAGCTGTTTTTGCATTTCTTCTGCAAAGCCGCGACGTAACTGGTCGAAATGTTCTAAAGCCTCAGTATCTTCTTTGAGCAGCGGTCTCACGGCTGCCCAGAACATGTGGTAATTCGCTTCCGCTGCGTTTGGCTGATTAAAGAATGAAAAGTGTCGGCCTCCGCCAGTCCAAGGTTGAAATTCAGGGTCAAATATTTCACAGAATCCAAATGGTCCATAGTCGAGGGTAAAGCCGCCAGCTGCGCAATTGTCAGAATTATAATTACCCTGGCAATACCCAACCCGTAGCCAATTGGCCACCAGTGCAGTAAGGCGCTGGCGAAACAGCTTGGCCAACTCAACCAATTGATCTGCAAATACAAGGTTTTGATTAATGTCGCTTTTGTATTCTCGCTCAATTAAATGCGACACTATCATACGCAATTCTTCTGATGCTCTTGGATGAGCATTGCTGCTAGCGCGGCGGGCAAAGAGCTCTAGCTGACCAACGCGCAAAAATGATGGGGCAACGCGAGTTGAAATAGCCACAGGATTGTCCACCAAAATATCAGGATCAGTGGCGTGGGAGTCTTGGGAATACCAAGGCCGGACAACGGTTTCAGATTGAGAAACATACAGTGTTAAAGAGCGCGATGTTGGGACACCTAAAGTCTGCATATACTCTTGCGCGAGAAACTCACGCACACTTGAACGCAATACTGCACGTCCGTCAGCACCACGGCAATAAGGGGTTGAGCCACCACCTTTTAACTGCATTTCCCAGCGCTGCCCATTGAATATTCCTTCAAAGACAGATATTGCCCGACCATCGCCATAACCATTGCCTGTACCAAATGGACATTGTTGGGTATATTCGGTGCCATAGATCGACAATGCATAGCCAGTGGCCCAGCCAACATGCCGCATAGGCTCATGGGCAACAGAAAGATCACCAGAAAACACCTGGCGAAATTCTGCGTCAAACGCCAGCTCGTCGCTCAAGCCAAGTTCATTAAAAAAAGTGCTGCTATGGGTTACATATTCTGGTTCTGCAAGCGGCGTGGGTGACACAGGTACGTAATGACCGGAAAAAACCTGGCGGGAACGGTGATCAATACCATCTTCGGTAGCATCAGGATCACCATTCAATGTATCCATAAATAAATAATCAGCTAATCGCACAAATTCATCAAAGGTTGTTACGCAGTGCTCAACAGATGGTTTAGATGTATATGACATTGTTGCAATCACCTCGCTAATAGGAATGCGCCTTTTTACGCTATTAGAAGGACACAGAGAAAAATTTTAAATTCCCTCTGTCAGGACAATTACAGATTTCCAATGAGAATGGTGATTGAACCTCATTCACTTAGAATTACTTCGAATCCACCATATATAAATCGACTTGTATCGAAAGGCATATTCATTTCCTGAACTTCGGGGTCTTCAAACATCTCCTTCATACCTTTATCTCTTGCCTTTTTTGACGGCCAAATGACCCAGGAAAAAACTACTGTTTCGTTATCTTTACATTTTACAGCTTGAGGGAAAGATGTAACTTTTCCCTCTTTGACATCGTCACCCCAGCATTCGACTAATTTTACTGCACCATATTGTTTGAAGAACTTTGCAGCCTGCTTTACATGCTGGATATACGCATCTTTGTTATTGGTTGGAACAGCAGCAACAAACCCATCAACATACCCCATGAGTATTCTCCTATTTCTTAAATTGAATCACTCCTGTTATTCTAAACACTCATACAATTGACGTTAATACTGATACCAATAATCTCAATTCAATATCGTATCTTCCACGTCTATAGTATTCATAGAGAGGAAGGAGCAGCGAACCATAGAGAATAGGTCGGGAATGGAGCAACTGGCAACTTAAAGTAACCAAAGACAAGGGGAATAGAGGGGATATAAAAAAGAGATGAAGCGATGTGGTCTTATCTGGAGCTAGTGGCAAAGAGCAGGCTGCATTAGCCGGCAGTGTATAAACTCAAAACCTGAATGTAATATCCAAAATACCGCTAGGATACTCCTCTTCCTCGATCTCGTATTTAAGTATTTCGGTCAGGAGTTCCTTTTGCGCCGATGAAAGTGTGTCTTTGTACGTAAGCATTTCTTTTATGAAAGCAGTATCCGGATCGTCGGGATAAAGAGCTTCGTGGCGTAGATATGCTTCTTGCAGAGGTATTTTGATTTTATCAGTTATGCGACCGGCAGAAATCATCTGCCTGAACGTTTTTTCTTTGCCTCTAAATTGATATATCTTTGCCATTCGAATGCCCAGTTAGAAGTATTGAACTGATGATACACAAGAACTGTATTCCAATTGATACTCTGTGCATATGTTCACGTCAATAAGACAGCGTGGTGTTTTGCTTTATATAAGATGCGGGGAGTGAAAGAAATGACTGAGAGTGAGGAGCATATCTCAATCTATATCTGGAGGGTATAGAAAATTAGAAATGGAGCAATAGGAAGGTATAGCTTACCAAAGAGTATACGCAAGAAAAGTGTAGGATTGTCTGATTGCCGTCAGCCGAAAATGCTTTTGAGAAAAGAGCTTTCCAATGTTCAAAACCTAATAAAGGCACACGGTCACTTTACTCTTCTGTCCCTTTTTGGACAGCAGTGTGTTCCTCAATTACGCAGCTATCATGATCTTTGCCACACTCACTACAACTAACGGTTACTTTGTCCTTGGTGTCGCCATGTTTTTCCCGGAATTCATCAGGTGTCATATTATCTATAAGGCCACATCCGCATTCAGGACATTCCGATTTGATCTGGTATCTTACCTTTGCCATGTTTTATCTCCTTTGCGTTGTTTCTTCTATTGTTCCTGCTACTGGGCCATATTTACCAGGTTTTGAAATATATTCCGACGTCCTCAGGCGCAACAAACATTAACCAATCCTTATCATTAAAACAAGAATAACTGGATAACCTTATTTCTGAGAGGGTAGACCTGCCTATTTTAATGGAATTGTTCAGAAATAGAGTAAATGCATATTACTAAAGATAAGTAACTAAATACTGCCTGTATACTGTGTTATCATTTCTGTAATGGAACTTTGATATTGAGCTTAATGTTTTGGGGCTAGATTGTCATATCCCAAAAAATCTTGACACTGAACTTATCCGCTGGTCGAATAACCTGAGGTGCAGCTCCATTTATTGTGAATCATTTTTACAATATGATCGACGCGACCTGCTGATCCAGAACGATCAACTTTAATACGATAACTTCATTCAATGCAAATCCATTTTGTCAAAGCTGTTCCGCTGCTCTTTGTTTTACTATGGAGTACAGGTTTTATAGCAGCCAAATACGCCTTACCCTTTATCGAGCCGTTTTACCTGCTGTTTATCCGTATGATGCTAACGGCATTGGTGTTTACCGCCCTCTGTTTTTTATTCAAAGCAGGCCTGCCGAAAATCTCCCAGGCACTGCACCAGATGGTTAGCGGAGCACTGGTGCATGGAGCCTACCTTGGCGGGGTTTTTGCTGCCATTAAATGGGGCATGCCCGCAGGAATAGCTGCGCTCATTGTTGGTATTCAACCTGTCCTTACAGCGTTTCTCGGCAGATTTTTTTTCGGGACCAGGCTCAGCGCCACCCAGTGGCTTGGGCTTATTCTTGGTCTCTGCGGAATCACAGCTGTTCTTCTCAGTACCGGGCAGCAGGAGACGGTGAACCTCACCTGGTACGCAGTTGCAGCAGCGGTTACAGCCCTTCTTGGGATTTCCCTGGGAACAATTTACCAGAAAAAATTCGGCAAGAATATCAATCTTCTAGCCGGTTCAGTATTCCAATATGTCAGCGCTGCACTGCTGATGGGGCTGCTAGCCTTGTTATTTGAATCTAGGACTGTCGTCTGGGATCCCCAACTCCTGCTGGCACTGACATGGCTTATCTTTGGCCTCTCAGTATGCGCCATATTGCTGCTCATGTACATGATACGAGAGGGAGAAACCGCCAAGGTGGCAAGTTATTTTTACCTGGTTCCACCAGTTGCCGGCATCGAGGCTTGGATACTTTTCAATGAAGCCCTTACACTGCTCGGTATAATTGGAGTAATTGTTACGGTCACGGGAGTATATCTCGTCAACAGGCCACACCATTAAAGACAATCGCGTCATCTAAAATTGTTAACAACGTGCCCCCCTATGCTGATGATTATCAGAGAAGATAGAATTGACTAGCATATAATATTGATTCAGAAATGGAGCAATTTGCAATTATAGGTTTCCAAAGATAAGGTCTTATGTGAATTAGGGGGCAATGTCGGTTATCCGAATTGCCTGTTGTTTTGTAGATGCTCATGGGTAAGGTCTAACTTCAGACTAAGCTTTTATTGTTAGTTTTTTGGATAAAGCGTATTTTTCTAGATACAGGAAACAACGCAAATTCAAGTAATACTAAATTTGCGAGACCTTCCACCTGGCATTCTTTCAAAGTTTACAGCTTCCTTCTCCAAAGACGTCCAATCCTAAAAGCTTAGGCTGAGGTAACACTTCATTGTTAAATGATATTAAAAATTGGTGTTAAATTGTTTTTTTTTACCATTGCATTAAAAGGATCTCCCTAGATCTCAGGATAACCTGTATGTTCTTGAAACAGCGTTATTATAATTTGACAATTTATATACCGAACGGTATATTGAGAAACATGAAATACTCAGATTTCAGCAAATCGGAGAGAACCAGACTTTATATCATCGAGAAGTCGGCCACGATTTTCAACAAAAAGGGGTATGCGGCAACCAGTTTGTCCGATATCACCAGTGCAACAGGTATGACCAAAGGGAGTATCTATGGTAATTTCACAGACAAAAATGAGGTAGCCATCTCCGCATTCGAGTACAATGCCGAATTTATTCAAAAGTGTCTCAAGTCAGATATACAATCGGCAGTCACATCCCTTGAAAAACTCCTCGCTTATCCAAAGACTTTTAAACGCATATATCGTGCAGTTCTAAACAACGGCGGGTGTCCATTGCTCAATACTTCTGTCGACGCACATGATCTTAATAGGAAATTGCATCAGGCCGTACTCACAAGAATCAGGCGATGGGAGGCTTCAATGGCAGGTTTCATTGCGAAGGGTGTTGAGGAGGGAGAGCTTAAGGCCAATATAGACGCGACGAAAATTGCCCAGATATCCATTGTATTAGTTGAAGGCGGATATGCCATGGCCAAAGTAACGGGAGAGGAAAGCTTTATTGTCAATGCAATAGCGGAATTGGAGAGAATGTTCCTTTCGTTGAAAAAGTAATATTTTTTTCGCTAAAATATACCGATCGGTATGTTATGAACTGCAGATCTCAATAAGATTTGTAGTGAACTGTCCATCATCCAGGAGACTTAAAATGGTCCAACCCAACCCTGCATATGTTGAAGAATTAATAGAAACCGTTAAGACAAGCCCATTTCCTGCTCACATGTCAATGCGACTTGAGACGATCAATCAGGATTCAGCTATCATTGGTCTCAGTCTCGGCAACTGTCACTTACAGCCTTTTGGGATTGTCCATGGTGGCGTCCTTGCCACTCTCATTGACACTGCAACATTCTGGTCCGTTTTTATGAGACTCCCTGAAGATGCTGGTCTGGTCAACGTGGATCTAAAGCTGAATTATCTCAGGCCGGTAATAGACGGTGAATTAAAAGCAGAAGGGATTGCTATTAAATGCGGCAAGTCAATAAGCTATGCAGAAGCCAAAGTTTTTGATGGTTTAGGAAACCTGGTCGCCCATGGAACCTCAACCCTCATGACTTTGCCGGGGAAAAGTATCAAGATGTCGAATAGAAAATTTCTCTAAATATAAAACTTGTACAGATCGGACTTTCTACATTAAGGAGTAAGGATAAATGAACAGAAAAAAACCCGTAATCACAAATATTTTAGACTTTATTGGTCCACCAGCCGTTCAAGCTCTTTTAGAAGACGGTTATTGTCTTTTTGCTCACGAGCAGGCTTTTCAAAACCAGGAAGCACACTCGAGCAAACCAATTTTATGATGTACATTGGCAACTTTATAAACTTCTCAACCGTGTCAGCTTAAGATACTTCCTGTGAAGTTCAACTCTTTAATATCATGGAGATTGTTAAAGAATGGAGTAACTGCAAATTAAAAATATCTAAAGATAATGTAATGGATTATTTCTTATTATGCTTCTCTGGTGGTTGTGCCACTACCTTAAAATCCCAAATCAGCTGTTGAAAAGTTCCTGTTGTTCTATGGTAAGAGGGGGTGGAATAAGTACCAATTTACCAACATGGGCCTTTTTAGTGAACTCCTGCTGGGCCTCGGCTATTTTTTCGAGTGGAAAGGCCTTGGCCAGCAGAGGCTTGATTTCACCTTTTTCGATATAGGAAATTAGATTAGGGAATACTGGTTCATCCCATGCGGTGCATCCTATGAGCGTCAAGTCTTTGAGATAAAATAACCGCATGTCGAGTGAGACCAGAGGACCGGCGATTGCACCGGAAGAAGCATAACGGCCACCCCTTTTCAATACCCGCATCATCTCGTCGAATGCCGAGCCAGCCACGTTGTCGATTACCACATTTACCGATTTCTCGCCAAGTGCTTCAACAATATCATCGCCGCGTTCAATGATCCTGTCAGCACCTATTTCCCGCACAGCTTCCATCTTGTCTTTTCCTGCAATAGCGGTAACCGTTGCCCCCCGACGTTTTACCAGCTGCACTACAGCGGAGCCTATCCCGCCGGATGCTCCGGCTACCAGTACATGGTCAGTATCGGTTACTTTAGCACGATGGATCATGTTTTCGGCTGTGCCATAGGCACACGGAATTGTGCCGAGTTCAGCGTCCGTCCAATCGCAATTTACCAGAAAGACTTCTTCAGCTGCTATCTTGACGAACTGAGCAAATGCTCCATCAAAATCCGAAGCAATCCAGATATTTTCCAGATTATCCCAACCTTTGGTGCGACTGCAGGACCGAATCAATATCCTGGAGCCAATAATGCCTCCATCTACTCCGGCGCCGACGGCAACAATTTTTCCACAACAGTCGGTGCCCTGAATGAACGGAAACGGTGTCGCCTCGTTCCAGCCTCCGTCTGCTTTTTGTCTGCTGCTCTCATCATCATCGCTACCAAGATCTTCTGTTCCGGTCTTTACCGAGGAAGAATACCAGCCAAGGCGGGTGTTTATTTCCGTATTGTTGACGCCGGCGGCCAATACTTGAACGAGCACTTCGCCCTGTACTGGTTTGGGGATCGGAACATCCCGATACTCAAGCTTATCGTATCCACCGTTGCCTGTAGTTAAAACCGCTTTCATTGTAGGGGTGTTGTCGAAAATATTGAAGCGTTCTTTACTGTTATTCAATGTTCTTTCATCGATCATACAACCTCACTAGGTTTGCCTGTTATTTTTGAGTCGTACTCAACACCTTAATGATAAATAGAAAAATGATCTTTTACTGAATGTTCTATAAAAAAATAGCCAATTGTTGTCCTTTAATCCAGGCTTTTCATGTTTCTTTGGCTTTTTTCAAATTACCCAATATTGTTAACCAAACTCCAGACCTTACAATTGGCAAGTGGCAAGAAAAATCTGTCAGAGCGAGTTGATATTTCCTGATAGAAGAAACTCGGCTAAAACCTGAGAATTGATCGGAAATGGAGTAAATGCAGACCATAACTTACCAAAGAATATGTAACATCGAACTGTCTGATATTCAAACTTGATGCGAAATAGTTCTGATCACATGAGAAAACAAATCTGTTCCGATTATCCTCTGTATCTTCTAAAAAGAGCTTTAGATTTGACATTGTCCTGACGATATCCATGTAATGAAAATCATCAATGGTAATTAATTTCAAACTTGAACTTTAATTCGGAGAGTAGTATGGCCAAAATCAACATGAAATCCATTTCCTTCAGACTCGTAGCCGGCGGTTGTATACTGGTATTGCTTCCGCTTATTGTGGTTGGACTTATCTCCATAAGTAAATCAACCAATGCTCTACTCGAAGTAGGCCATGAAAATGCAGCCGGTCAGGCTCATGAAATCGCAGCCATCCTCGAGTCTTCTCTCGAACTCGAGGCGGAAATTGCGGCCGCTTTCGCCACCGGCTATCACGTTATTGAAACCCTGAAAAAGGTGAAAAATCAGGGCGCCGCCGCTTCTGCTGCCGAGCTTTCCATGCTCCGTCAGGAAATGAAGAAAAAATATAAAGTCCTTGATGATCGTTTCCTGGGTATTTTCGTCACCAATGAGGAGGGACTGCTGCTCACCGGGGAGTTGGCAAGCGGTAAGGAGTACAAGGGCTCCAATATTAATACCCGCGGCTACTTCCAAGAGGCGAAACGTACCAAACATGCCGTGATTGGTGATATTGTCCGCTCCAAATCGACGGGGAAACTGATCTATGTCGCCTGTGCCCCAGTTTTATCGGCAACAGATGAATTCCTGGGAGTTTTCGGCATGTCCATTAAAGCTGAGGCGTTGATTGACAAAGTTTCCGGAGTCAAGGTCGGTAAAACAGGCTACGGCTGGATGATCAATAAAGATGGGGTCATCATCGCTCACCCCAAAGATGAGTTCATTCTCGAGTTGGATGTGACAACACTTGAAGGAATGGAGGAGATCAGCAGTACCATGACTTCCGGCAAAGCCGGTGTGGAAGACTATGTTTTCAAAGGCACCGCCAAAATCTCAGGCTTTGCCCCGGTCCCGCTTAAAGGCTGGAGTGTCGGCATCACCCAGGATAAAGATGAATTCCTAGAAACTCCGCATACCATTCGTAACAGTCTGATCATAACTGTTATTTTATCGATGCTAATAGTCGGTGTTCTGGTCTTCTTTGTCTCCAAAAATATCACCAGACCGATCAATGCTGCTGTTGCCGGACTCAAGGATATAGCCGAGGGTGAAGGCGATCTCACCAAGCGTCTTGAAGTAAACTCCAAGGACGAAGTGGGCGAGATGGCTATGTGGCTCAACACCTTTCTCGATAAGCTACAGGGCATTATTAAACAGATCGCTGATAATTCAAATGGTGTGGCCAGCAACTCCAGTCAGCTTTCGGGTATTTCGGCAAATCTCCTAGCCAGTGCTGAAGACACTGCCCAGAGATCCAACAATGTGGCTACGGCTTCAGAGGAAATGAGCGCCAACCTCAATACGGTTGCTGCTGCCATGGAGGAGTCGGCAACCAACGCTTCCATGGTTGCCACCGCGGCCGAGCAGATGAGTTCGACCATCAATGAAATTGCAGAAAATGCCGAGAAGGCCAGGAATGTCTCATCACAGGCAGTAGGCCAGGCCAATAGCGCCTATGAGAAAATGAGTGAACTTGGTCAGGCAGCCAATAAGATCGGCAAAGTAACCGAGACCATCACTGAAATATCGGAGCAGACCAATCTGCTTGCCCTTAATGCCACGATAGAGGCTGCCAGGGCTGGTGAAGCAGGCAAAGGCTTTGCTGTCGTAGCCAATGAGATTAAGGAACTGGCTAAGCAAACCGCTGAGGCTACCTTGGATATCAAGAACTTGATCGAAGATGTGCAGAGCACCTCCAGTTCTACCGAGAGTGAGATAACCGAGATTTCCAAAATCATCGGTGGCGTCAACGATATTGTGGGAACCATTGCCACAGCCGTTGAAGAACAGACGGCAGCCACACAGGAGATTGCCAATAATATCTCTCAGGCAAGCCAGGGTATTCAGGAGGTGAACGAAAACGTCAATCAGAGTTCGACGGTAGCATCGGATATAACACAGGATATTACCGAGGTTTCCAACGCTGCCAAGTCAATTTCTGATAGCAGCAACGAGGTAAAACAGAGTGCCGAACACCTTCTTCATAGTTCCAACGAGTTGAATAAAATCGTCGGCAGCTTTAAGGTTTGATCTGAAAACAGAATGTGACGACAGCGTCCTGTCCGATGATGGGCAGGATCGTCATATTATCCTCTGATCCATAACAGAGACCCATCACTAAAAGCCGTTCCTGGTAATTCCCGGAACGGCTTCTGCTTTTCCTACACTGGATCGTTTTGAGTCGCTGCTTGGACGATGATGAAAAAAGTGGGGATGGAGTTATCAATTCACATCAAGATAGGTTTGTTCCATTGCATGACTTTTTACAGATCTAGCCGTGGCAAAATGCCTCGGACGATTTTGAAGAACTCTTTGCATCCCATACGGATGCAGTGTTGTACTTGGTAATGTAAAGATAATTTTAAACACGCATAATTGATATTCCTGAGAGGATAGGACCGGCTGAGCACAGAGAATTGTACAGAAATGGAGCAGCTATAAACAGGAGATAACCAAAGATAATGATTAAATGCTAAGATCCGACCTTATCATTTGCAGTCTTGGTCGTGCTTCAAGTTTTTCTGGAGACGCGTGAGTACTTCGTTGATCACATTCATGTTGACTGGCTTGGCAACATAATCGTTCATTCCAGCATCCATAAATTTTTCCCTATCGCCGATCATAGAGTAAGCTGTCATTGCAATGATAGGAGTCTTGGTCTTGCGCCCCAACTCTTTAGATGTTCGTATCTTTTTGGTTGCTTCTACGCCGTCCATGAGCGGCATTTGGATGTCCATTAGAATGAGGTCAAATTGTTCAGCCGAAAGGTACTGTATTACCTCAAGACCGTTTTGGGCACAGGTAACTCTATGACCGTATTTCTCCAGCATCTTCTTGGTGGCGAACGAGCTTATCTTTTCATCTTCTGCCAAGAGAATGTTTAGGGATTGGATTTGCTCTCCTGCCGAGCCTTCTTGGACCCGCTTCACACTTGAATAGGTTTTTTGGGTAATAGTGAACGGCAGAGAAAGGTACATGGTTGTTCCGTGCTTGTCGCCGTTGTCGATGGCCAACTCCCCTTGCATCAAGTGAACAAGTCTGCGGACGATGGAAAGTCCAAGGCCGACACCCTGGAATCGTCGAGCATAGCTTTCTTCTGCCTGAACGAACGATTCAAAAATGTCTTTAATCTGTTCGTCGGTAATGCCAACTCCTGTATCACTGACAACGATGTGCATATAGATGGGAGAGTCGTTCTTGGACGAAAATGAGATTTCGATGCCAATTTTTCCGTTTTCGGTGAATTTAATGGCATTGCCAACGAGGTTGAAAAGGATTTGCCTTAATCGGACTGCGTCCCCGATGAGTACTTCTGGTATGTTCCCTGACCACAAAAACTCCAATATATTTCCTCGGGCTTTGGTCGCCTGGTCGAAGAGTTCGATAATGTCCTGTTCTAGGTTTTTTACATGAAATTCAGCTTCCTCGATCTTGAGTTTTCCAGCCTCGATTTTGGTTATATCAAGTATGTCGGCAAGTAGTCGATTGAGACGCTGGAGAGATTTGTCCACAGCCCGCAGGTATTCAGCCTGCTCAATGCTCAATGGCGTGGTTTTCAGTACTTCCAGCATAGTAAGAGCACCGTTCAGCGGGGTTCGTATTTCATGGCTCATGTTGGCCAGAAATTCGGATTTCACTTTGCTAGCGGCCTCAGCCTGATCCTTCATGTCAATCAACTGGGCCTCTGTCTGTTTTCTTTCTGTTATGTCTCTGGCGATGCCAAGAACTCCAATGAGGCAGCCATTTCGGTCTAGCATAGGCGTTTTGATGGTTTCAAAGAGGCCATGATAACCATCGCTGGCAAAGGTAAGCCACTCTTCATTGATGCTTGGTTTACCCGACTCCATTGCCCTGAGGTCGTGGGCTTTAAAAAAGTCTGCCAGTTCTTTAGAAACAAAGTCGTAGTCGGTTTTTCCGGCGATTTCTGATTCTCTTGCACCGAAGAATTTTTCGAATGCAGAATTGCAATTGAGGTAGATACCATCCGGATCTTTCAGCCAGATCAAGTCGGGAATACCATGTAGCAGTGAGTGGAGATAATCAGCTGACCAGGACGTTTTTTGTCTATCGCCAGTTTGTTTCACATCATGGTGCAGTTTTAATGTATTTATCTCCTCCTGCAGTTCATCGATTTGCTTCCGCAAAGAAAGCAGCTCGGTATCCTGCGGACTGCTGTGTGTTTCATTTTTCTCCATGGAGACCTCTCAAGGTTATAAATAAATACTATTGACTTTTAGGATAAAAAGGAAGCCATAGTGGAGAAAAATACGACCCAGGCTAATACAGCTGACTTTTAAGGCAAATCAGTAAGTACCGGTGATGCCTTTCTGAAAGATTTGAAAAAAATCTGGGGGGAGGTAACATGATGAAGTGGAATTTAGGCCACGTTATGGTATCTCGACGGATGCTTAAGTCCTAGAAATTGAATCCTATGAGCCCAACTCATTTAAAAGTGTGCTCTCATTAATGTGCCATAAACCAGAAGAGTGAAACAAGAGGAATCGATCCGATGCTCTATAAACAACGAAGTAGATATTACTATATTTTCGACGCGAACATTCAAACTGGCAATAGTCACTTGCCTCATAACTTGTCAGGTTAATACTTCTTGAAAAGTTAGGTCCCGCCAGTCACAGGAAATTAGTCAGAAATGGAGCAACTGCTGACTGAAGGTTACCAAAGAGAGTTTCAAGAAGAAGAAAGCTGCTACACTGCTACAATTTTGTCTGCTTCGTGAGCAAGTCCGACCTCCCTTCCAAAAAAGTTGCTCCGTTTCTGACACGTGGTGATGAATGATTCTACTCTCATATCGGCTACCGTTTATAGTGTTAATTGTGTAGGATTTGATCGAAACAGCAAATTGAAAATGTTTGATTGAGTCATGCTCCTTAGAGCTTATGAGTCAATTAATAAAAAAGGTGATTTGAATTATGGCATGGATTTATTTGGTAGTCGCTGGTTTATTTGAGTGCGGATGGGCGGTAGGACTCAAATATACTGAAGGTTTTACAAAACTCATTCCATCGCTTCTGGTCGTTACCGCTATGGGTATTAGTCTCTGGCTATTGTCTGTTTCAATGAAGACAATTCCAGTTGGTACTGCATATGCTGTATGGACTGGCATTGGTGCAGTGGGAGTGGCAATAATGAGTATGTTTCTATTCGGTGAATCACGAGATGTCATGAGAATAGTTTGCTTGTTACTTATCGTATCTGGGATTTTCGGCCTCAGACTAGTTTCATCTTAACCTTAGAACTTATATTCAATTGATACAGTGAACTGTAAGAGACGGCACTTTTTATCCGGGAGAGAATTTCGAGCAATGTACATTCAGCTATATCCACCGGAAACCTTTTCTGCTTCTGGGCTCAATCGTTATACCACCAGAATGGTAATGTGAAAAAAACAGTGCATGTTAATCGACAGCTGGCTGTGGTGTCTCGTCCAATAGAATCGAATCTAATATAAGGCAAGTTTTATGATTAACGCACTCATAGATCGATCAGATTATCCAAGCCTCAGCGACCATGTCTATCTCAATCAGGCATCATTGGGTCTCATTGGTCAGCCAGCTGTACAGTCAATGCACAGCTTCCTTGACAATATTGCCCGTCATGGCAATCTCAGAATGACCGACGAAGAAGAGGTTGGGTTCTTAGAATCGTTGCGGCAGCGCGGGGCAAGGCTCCTGAATTGCGATACTGATCGACTTGCGATTTTATCAAGCGCCAGCGAATTACTCGGTCAACTTCCCTTTTTGATCCGCCCTGCATCCAGCAGTTCTATTGTTACCGTATCGACAGATTTCCCGGCCCTTACCCGCCCTTGGATTCGATATGCGGCGGAAAATGATTGCTCCCTTCGTTTTGTCGATGACATCGCAACAGAGAATCTCACAGATAGACTCGTCGACTGTATCGATAGTCGTACAACCGTTGTAGCGGTCAGCTCTGTTCAGTTCTCCACTGGATCCATGGTTGATATTCCCCGGTTGCGCGAAGCAGCTTCTCGTGTAAACGCCAGGTTAGTTGTCGACGTAACCCAAGCGGCAGGAATCCTGAAGATAGATTCGCAACATTGGAAGGTTGATGCGGTTGTCACCAGTGGCTATAAGTGGTTGGGCGGTCATGGTGGCGTTGCGCTTGCGGCAATATCTCCCAATTTGCTTGAGCAAGACCCACTACTTCCAGGTTGGATGGGCACCCCCAATCCTTTCGATTTTGAAGCCACAAAGCTGCATTTCGCCACCGGTGCACGGCGCTTTACACAGTCAACGATGTCCTACATTTCCATAGCTGGTCTCACAACGGCACTTGATCAATTGTTGTCTTTGAGCGAAACTCGACTTGAAGCGCATTCACGCACCCTCGCACGCAGGCTGATCAAGGGTTCATACAAACACCGATGGACGCCGTTTCGGGCGTTGGAAGACGCGTCTGCTTCACCCCATATAGTCACGCTTATGCACTCAGAATATTCAGTGGAAAAAGCAATAGATGCATTGCATCGCAACCGTATCGTTTGTGGAGTTCGTAACGGTCGCATCAGGATTTCGCTCGCGCCTTATAACAATAGTGCTGATATTGATGCATTGATTGATGTGTTAGCTACTATCTAAGGGTGGAGGTTACGGTCGGAAGCATATCCGGGCAGGCTGCCAACCTGCTTTCATACTATCTTGGTCGTCTTACCAATGGCTAGCGCAGATATTTCAAGAGTTGAGGATGGAAAGCCAGTATTGATGTTTTCTTAGTCCAGATACAATATGTACCTGGAAAAAAGCAACGATAAGTGCTTGCAATCCTAGCACAGCGACTGTTCGAAAAAATTGATATTATTCCTGCGAGGGCAGGGCCGGCCAAGCACTTATGATTGATCAGAAATGGAGCAACTGCTGACTTTACCTTTCCAAAGACAAGGTCTAAGGAACGTTAGGAGAGGATGTCAGTCATTCTCATTACCTAGCGATCTGTAAGGGTTAATGGGGCATCTCTCTAAAGTGCAACGGCTCCCCAGCATGAGGTGTATACTGTTGCTGTTCACAGGCGAGAAGCTATTCTCGCCTGTTGTACACAACTAGCCATATAGGGTATGAATATATCCGCAGGCTGAGCGGGGGGCAGAACTGCTGCCCCCCGGCGATTG
>NZ_JAFFQE010000012.1 GCF_016919005.1 Desulfopila inferna | reverse complement strand
ATCGCCCCGCTGTCGGATAGCGATGAGAATCTTTTCACCTGCGCGGGCAAACTGTTGCCGGAAAAATTGTGCAGGCCAGCATGATCTTTAACAGAAAGCGGTTTGCAGGGTAGAAATTGGCTGAAAAAGGAAAAGATTTTAGAATTTAGAAATGGAGCAATTGCAAAATAGAGCTTATCCAAAGATAATCTTACATCGAGTTGTCAGGTTATATTGAGGCTTAATAGTAAAACTTGTCAGATCAAATTTCGATTTCTACATCTGATCTCACCGACCCCACATCCGACCTTTTTTTTCCTAAATAAACGCCTCCAAGATTCAAGATCAAAAGAGCAATCCATCAGAAGCTGAAGTATCTTTTTCTCGCACAACATCATGAGTAAGAATAAGGAATAATAGAGAGATCTAATAATTATGGCAAAATCAGCTACAAAAACAAAGGGGTTAAGTCGCGATAGTGACTTAACCCCTTGATATAACTGGTGCGCCAGGAGAGATTCGAACTCCCGACCTACGGATTCGTAGTCCGTTGCTCTATCCAGCTGAGCCACTGGCGCTTGAAAGAGAAGTTTATACTCCAGTTCGAAGTATTATTCAAGACTGTTTTTTCCTCGATTCATCCTTTTCCGATTTATGAAAGATGATTTCATTGTCGGCAGGTTTGAGAGATGGATCGGCTATTATAACCACTTCCGTGTCATATTTATTTTCAAGATCTCTCAGTTCCTGTCTCTTATTGTTGAGGAGATACTGGGCGACATCGAGCGGAAAACGGCATTCTATCTGCATCACCGTTTTTCTGCTGGCGGCGGTCTGGATGCGCCTGAGATAGAAGAGCGCAAGGGTTTCCACGGAACGAACAATTCCCCTGCCTTTGCAGTTGCTGCAGACTCTGTAGTTACCTGCTTCGATCGGGGCGCCAAGTTTCTGTCGGGAAATCTGCATCAGGCCGAATTTGGAAATCCTGCTGATATCCACCTTGGCCTTGTCACGCTTCATTGCGTTTTTTACCTCTTTCTCAACTTCCCGGATGTTTTTCGCGGAGCGCATATCAATGAAATCAACGACGATAAGCCCACCAAGATCGCGCAGTCGAAGCTGCCGAGCCAGTTCCTTAGCTGCCTCCATATTGGCAAGAAATATGGTGTCCTCGAAATTCTTCCCTTTACCGGTCGAGCCGGAGTTGACATCTATGGCAACCAGCGCTTCTGTGGGATCAATAACAATTGATCCGCCCGAAGGCAGGCCCACTTTCGGTTGATAAATCGATTCGATCTGATCTTCAATCGAATACTGATTGAAAATCGGCCGCGCACCACCATGAAGCTTGCACCTTACCTTGCGCTGTTTGGAAGGCAGCAGTTCGATAAAACCCTTTACCTGCTCCAGTGCATCTTTATCGTCTACCAGGATTTCCTGTATATCAGGGTCAAAATGCTCCCGCAAAAATCTGAGAACATGGTCGTGATCCTGATAGACCATGCCGACACCATCTAGCTCCTGGCCTTTTTTCTTCACTTCTTCCCAGAGATTGAGAAGATAATTTACGTCCCGCGCCAGAGCAGTTTTGGTGATATCATTGGATGCGGTCCTCACGATCCAGCCGATCCCTTCAGGGATCTCCATGGAGAGGAGATACTCACGCAGCCGCGAACGACGCTCTTCCCCGGAAATCTTTCTTGATATTCCGGTGGAGTCAGAACCCGGCATCAGGACAACGCATCGCCCGGGCAGGGAGAGGTAGGTAGTCATATTGGCACCTTTACTGCCGACCTCTTCCTTGACCACCTGGACCAGGACCTCACGCCCCCTCTCCACCACATCGGTTATGCTCAATTTTTTCCACTGGTGCTGATCGATTAACTTCTGCACCTTTTCGCTGACATTTTCTTTGTAGTACTCAGGGTGAATCTCGCTGAAGGGCAGAAAACCATTTTTCTCCGTACCATACTCAACAAAAGCGGCCTGGAGATTGGGCTCTATGGCAACAATCCTGGCCTTATAAATATTGTTTTTTGTCTGGGTCCTGGTGCTTGTCGCCACATGGATGGACTCCAGCCTGCCATCTTCGAGAAGTGCCAGCCTGCACTCCTCAGGTTCTTCGGCATTAATGAGGAGCTTTATTATTGGTTTGTGCTCTTCGGCTTCTTCCTTTTTAAAGGATTGCTTCTCCTTTCGATGCTCCTCCCTTTTTGCCGATGGAGCGGCTTTATCAGCAGCCTGAGGCGAACCTGCGGATTCATCGGTAGTATCGGTTTCCCGTTGGGCTCCGGGTTTGCCTTTTACCTCAACCTCTGCAGCAGCGGCATCATCACCCCTCTCCGCCGGGATGGTGGTCTGTTCTCCTGAAACGCCGGATAGCTCGGCTACAGATGGACTTGCAGTTATAGGAAGATCCTGATCGATATCTAATGTTCCCGAGGTAGCGGGTGCAGATTTTTTCTTACGCGGAGACCTCTTCCGTCGTGGTGGCTTGACTTTGCCCGCTTCTTCTGCAATTTCCTCCGGTTCTTCGGAGATCTTTTTTACCTGCAGAGTAGACAGCATCACCGATTCCTGGGCCTCCTCGACTTTCTCAACGGGCTTTTTATGGGGCCGCCCTCTTTTGCGGCGCGGCTTTGCAACCTCCGGCGATGCCTCCACTTTTTTTTCATTTGTCTCCACAACAGCTTCAGTCGGAGCGGACGAGTGCGGCGCAGCTTCATCCTTGGCGATATCAACCGCGGAATCCGTATCCGGCTTCTTCACGACAGGCTTTTTTCGGGCAGGGCGTTTGCTGGCCGATTTTTTGAGAGCGGCTTGCTCGGCGGGGACAGTAGTCTCGGCTGGCGCTACCGTATCGATTGCAGTTGCTGGCAACTTCGACTCATTTTTTTTTCTTTCTGCTACCGGTTTGGAAGACGACTCAGTAACAGTTTTTTCCTCGACTGTGGTGCTTTTCCACCAGGCGCCGGTTGATGCTTTTTTCCTTTTTTGGTTCGAATCTTGTTCTTTTTTTTCTGCGTTTTTTTCTGTTGTAGAAATTTTCTTATCTGCCATTCTTTATCCATGGCCGCAACTGTAGTAAACACTCCTCCCGTGCGACTGTTCTTACGATCCCATCACTTTTTGTTTTAATGAGACCCTAATAATTATATTGATGGTTTTTTGAAAACCACCCTTGCAGGACATCGGATTCCGAAAAATCTGCTCTCTCAAAAGTTAATTACGGATTTCATCCCCGCCTTTTTACATGGCTGAACTCATGAGGGATGTCCTCATTATTCAACGAGAATGCTCTTTTTCGTCAAAACCACTGTGTTTACAGTACTTCCTATGGGTTAATTACATGTACCGAAGCGATTTTGGTCCTGCCATGGCCCGATCATTCGGGTCCATATACCTTCATTGTGTGCGCCTGAATTCTCCGCAGGTAAATCATAGTGTTTGCAGCTGGTTTCACTTTTGTCTCCTGGAGTAAAAGCAGTAGACTCCTGCTGGAAAACAAAGACACAGACATAACTCTTTTTTACCGGAACTGTTCAACCACCCGGTTCCCGGCTGCCATACTAACCTTTTTATTCCTATTTTCAGGGATTAGAGAGAGGACACTCTCCCAAAGATTGCCATAATATGCAGCTCGTTATAAAATAAAACAATTTCCTTTCATTATCAAGGTAAATTCTGCTTTTAGTCTTGACACCATCCCCTTCGAAAAGTTAACTTCCAACGGTTGGCATAAACCTGTTCGACTGCATATTTTCGGGGTCTTCGCTAATCGAGGGAAGCTGAAGAGACATTGGTTTTCCCGGGCTTGCTGAAGATAGATACCAATGCCGGCTGTACTGATTTACATCCGTTTTTTACATTAGACGGTCTTACCATTTAAAAATTCTTCTGTTGAAAAGGAGAAAACTGTGACAAAGATTTTGCCACATGTAAAGAGGTCGAAGTGTATCTGCCAATTTCCGGTCCTGGTTGTTCTTTTTCTTGTCTCCACACCCTGCTTTTCAGAGTCCACCTCAACTGCTGAATGGAATATCTCCGCGGACAAGCTTACCCGTTTCGAAAACCCCAGCCGTATTGTTGCCGAGGGAGATATTGTTCTGGAAAAACGGGAAAAAGTTCCTCCTCCCTCTCCCACCCAAACGACAACCTTTACCGACTGGGACGAATTGTTGGGCGAAGAGACAGAAGAAGTCGAGGAAATGACACCGGCAGACCTGCCAGAGGACCAGACTCCGCGCTACCGGACCCAAACCGTCATCAAAGCGGACTGGATCTCATATAATATCGAAGAGCAGGCTATCGAAGCCAGAGGTAATGTCAGCATTGATTCAGGAGACGATAGACTTACGGCGGATGCCGCAAAGATCGATCTCGACACCGAGACAGGATCATTTGAAAACGCCCTTATTACCCGCAAGGAAAACGAGCTCCACCTCGAGGGAAAAATTATTGAAAAAACCGGTTTGACAACCTACCGTATTGAAGACGGGTGGGTTATCACCTGTAAAATCGGAGAAGACGAGAAGCCACCGTGGAGCTTTTCCAGCGCTGAGGCAAGAGTTGACCAGGGTGGTTATGCCGTTCTCAAACATGCACGCTTCAATATCCAGGACGTTCCGGTATTTTATATGCCCTATATGATCGTACCGGTGAAAGACACAAGACAGACTGGCTTTCTTTTCCCCACTGTCAGCAATTCAAGCAGAGATGGATTCGGTTTCAATCTTCCTTTCTTTTGGAATATCTCAGAATCAGTCGACATGACTCTTTACCCGGAATACTATTCAGATCGCGGGATTATGCCCGGTGCGGAATTCCGCTATGTTCTCAACCCGCAGGACAAAGGAAAGTTCATGGGGAGCTATCTCGAAGACGACCTCTCCGGTTCGGGCAATGCCGAATACTATGCAGACACCAATTTCACCCACACTAATACGGATAGATACTGGCTTCGCGGTAAAATTGATCATACCTTTATGGAAAACTGGATTTCCAGAACCGATCTCGATATTGTCTCCGATCGCGATTACCTTGAGGAATTTGATTCAGGGGTAACAGGCTTTGATTCGTCTCAGAAATCATTTCTCGAAACCTTTGGCCGAGGTTTTGAACACCAGAGCGACGATCAACGTAAAAATACCTTAAAGCTGCTGAGGTCATGGAACAACTCGTCTTTGAATATCGACCTCCTTGCCATTAACGATGTCAGAGCAGTAGAATCCAGCCCGACACCTCTGTGGCAATTGCCGCGGGTGGATTATACCGGAGCTATTCCCTTGCAGGATACCTCCCTGGCTTTTGAATGGGATGCAGATTACGTCAATTACTGGCGGGATGAAGGAATCGGTGGACATAGAGTCGATCTTTATCCACGCCTGAGCACTCCCGTATCTCTGGGACCATATCTCGAATCACGCGCCGAAATCGGGGGCCGCGGTACCCTTTATTCCGTAGAAACATATGGCGAGAGTGTCTGGGACCAGGACGAGAACCCCAATCGCTCCCTGCTCACTTTTCAGACCGATGTCGCCACCACGTTGATGCGCGATTACACCTTGAACAACGCAGCATACTCCTCTTTCTCTCACAGCGTACGACCATTTGTGCAGTACGATTTTATAAGCGATGCAGATCAAGATGATCTCCCCTACTTTGATTCAGTCGATAGAATCGGTGACCAAAATTCCATCACCTACGGCGTCGACAGCTTCTTTAATCTGTATGACAGCGACAACAGTCTGCTCCGCCAATACGGGTACATCCGCCTGGAACAGAGCTATGACCTGCGGAGCGAAGCTTCCGATAATCCCTTTCAGCCAATCGTCATGAAGCTGGGCTGGAGACCATTGGAGAGAATGACCTTCTTCTACAAAACGCAAATTCCCGTCGAGGATTTTCAAAACCGCACCCATGGACTTGAAGGGTATTACACCAACAGCCGGGGTGATAGGTTTTCTTTTGACTATCGCTACAATGAGGATCAGAATATTGAACAGATCAATGGTGCAGCCAGGGCCATGATCCTGCCGCAGATAGGTCTGAACCTGCTGGTGGAACACTCCATTTCCCAGAGTGAGACCAATGACGCGATAGTCGGTTTGACATACTACGCTCAATGTTGGTCCGTCCAGCTGAATACCAGATACACGCCGACTGATGAACGGATCATGCTTGTTTTCAATCTGGCTAATATCGGCAGCAGCTTGGGGCTTAGCTTATAAGAAAAGATACGCTTCTTTTTGTGAAAGAAATGATCCGACCCAACTGAACTGGATATAGGCCTTGGTGATATATATTTTATGCTATTAGCCTTTATACCTTCCGTTTCTTGTTTTTTTATGCCAGACTTTCAGAGGAGTAAGGAACACTAACCCAGCTGAGTCGGACAAGTACTTTGGTGGTAAATTACAACTATTTGCCTAGTGTACTTTCCGTTTTCTTGTTTTCATGGCAGACACTAAGGATTAAGGCAATAACTATGCACTATGATGTTTTTAACGGCGACGCGGATGGAATTTTCGCTCTCCACCAGCTTCGTCTTGACAAGCCTGCTGCAAACGCACAACTCATAACAGGCGTCAAGCGGGATATAAACCTGCTGGAACGTATCTCCGAAATTAATTCATCTTCCGTAACGGTTCTCGACATTTCCCTCGACAAAAACCATGCAGCCCTGGTCAACCTGTTGAAAAACGATAACAGAATCCTGTATATCGACCATCACTATGCCGGAGAAATTCCAGCCTCTCCGTCTCTGGAGCATTACATTGAACCATCCGCGGAAACATGTACCGCGCTTATTGTCAACACTCTTTTGAACGGCAAATTTTCAGCCTGGGCCGTCTGCGGGGCCTTTGGCGACAACCTGGATGAGCAGGCCATAGAACTGGCGGAAAACAATGGTGCCACCACGCTGGAAATAGAAATTCTCAAGGAGATCGGTGAACTCTTCAACTACAACGGCTATGGTGCGAGAGTAGAGGATCTTCTTTTCAATCCCGCCGATCTCTACCGGGCTATACAACCCTATCACGAGCCCCTGCATTTTTATGATTCAACAGACCTTGTTGCCCGACTCAGGGACGGTTATAAGGAAGATATGGTTCGAGCTGCCGACCTGGAAAATATAGCGGAGCAGAGCCAAAACAGAGTCTATAGATTACCCGCCGCTTCATGGTCGCGAAGAATTGCCGGTGTCTTCTCCAATATGAAAGCCAAGGAAAAAAAAGATGCCGCACACGCGGTCATCGTAGAAAATGACGACGGCACACTGCAGATTAGTGTCAGAGCCCCACTTATCAACAGAAAAAATGCCGATACCTTATGCCGTCAATTTCCCAGCGGAGGCGGAAGAGCTGCGGCAGCGGGCATCAATACGCTGCCGGCAGAGATGCTGGATACATTCATTGCATCCTTTCATGAAATTTACAGTCAAGATTAAAACCAGATATAATAGAGGTGCCATTATTAAGTCTATTTTCACTTTCAACAATTTTTTAATTTTTCTTATACTTTGTTTCTTCATGTTCATCACCTACTCCTATGCTGATGCAGACACACCAATAGCTGCCGATCTGGTCGATGGCGGCCAGAAAATAGATCTTAACCAACCTGAATATCAGGAGCTCTTTGAAGAATTGCGCCATGGGCACTGCTTCAGCCGAGCTGGATCAAATTTCGCCGGTGCCTATATTCACTAAAAGGCACTGGGGCTGATGCATCACCCAGTGGAATCACGCCAACAGATATGCGATGGCTGTAACGGAGTTAGCCCAGTCGCTTCGTTAGACGCCAGGTAGTACCCACAGAAGGGATTTTATTATGCCGGAATGTTCAAGTGCTCGCAAAGCCGCCTGTCAAACAACTGCACTTTTGTTCATTGCGGCAATGATCTCTCTACAGGGCTGCAGTTATCAGCACCCTGTTATTTTCCAACCCCAAAACCCCCCTCTTTTTTTCGATGACGGTGATCCCGCCTCGCTGCAGACTGCACTCTCTCACCAGTATCGCTTTATTAGCAGCCTGGAAAAGGATACAACGGTAAATATCGGCGGAATGCCTTATACCGCCGCCTGGCTTGCCGAATCACTTGCAGCTTTTCAAGAGATAATCGACCTTGAACCCACACCGCTGGAGCTTGATCGGATTATACATGAAAATTTCACCATTTATCAGGCCGGCGGGCGCCATAAAAGCGGTGCGGAAATGCTGGTTACCGGTTACTATGAACCGCTGGTATCGGGAAGCCTGACACATTCACCGCCCTTTATCCATCCACTCCACTCCACACCTTCTGATTTGGTGGAGCGGACAACCGCATCGGGAAAAAAGGTAATCGGCAGAATCGACGACGGCGGCAGATTCCAACCCTACTGGAGACGAAAGGAAATTGAGGGCACCGATCTTTTACGGGACTATGAACTGGTCTACCTCAAAGACCGTTTTGAGGCCTTTCTTTTTCATGTCCAGGGCTCGGGCAGAATCCGGTTACCCGACGGAAGTGTCCGTTCCCTGCAGTATCGCACCAACAACGGCCATTCTTATTCCAGCATCGGAAAGCTGCTGGTCGATGAAAAGAAGATGCTTCTCGAAGAGGCGGATACCAATGCAATCAGAGCCTACCTGCGCCGCAATCCCGCAGAGGTCTCCCGTATTCTCAACCATAATCGCAGGTTCATCTTCTTCGGCTGGGGTGGGGATGAAGGCCCCAAGGGGAGTATCGGCGTACCACTGACTGCCGAAAGATCGATTGCCATAGACAAAGAGGTCCTGCCCATGGGGACAGTTGCCTTTCTTGTCACCAGGAGGCCTGTACTGGACGAAAATGGCGAAATCAGCCACTGGGTCCCTCTGCATCGCTTTGTTGTTCCCCAGGACAGCGGCGCAGCCATAAAGGGTCCGGGCCGGGTTGATCTCTTCTGGGGTGGCGGCCCCTTGGCCCAGGCCGCAGCCGGTGCCATGAAAGAGCAGGGATATCTTTATTTTTTGATCAAAAATACTTTTGAAGCCGCGAATGATTAAACCTAACGGCATCATCAGCCTGATCACCGATTTCGGGTATACCGACGAATATATAGGCGTGATGAAAGGCGCTATTCTCCGTACTTGCCCTGAGACAAGGATAGTCGATATTTGCCACGAGATCCCCGCTCACAACGTTGTCCGGGCAGCGCGAATGCTGGCGGCATCCTACCCATATTTTCCGTCGGGGACTATTCATCTGATCGTGGTCGACCCGGGTGTGGGGATGGACAGGCATATCCTTGTAATCGAAGCAGCCGGGCATCTCTTCATTGCTCCGGATAACGGTATTCTCACGCCCCTGTTGTCTTCCAGCAGGCTCTCCGGCTGCTACCGGCTGATTATCTCAACAAAAACCACCAGCAGCTGTACTTTCCATGGACGTGATATCATGGCACCCGCCGCTGCCCGGTTGGCCGCGGGGATGACGCCAAGGGAACTGGCAACAGCAATACCAGCAGAGGAGTGTGCTACCGTTATCATGCCCTCGGCGCGCATGGAAGATGACTGTATAATCGGTGAGGTCGTCGCCATAGACCATTTCGGCAATATTGCCACTTCAATCGGGAAGGAACATCTTTTCTCTATGAGAGATTCGGTGGAAGTATGTCTCGGTGCGACAGTGATCAGAGATATTCAGGCGACTTTTGGAGAAGTGGCGGCAGGATTTCCCGTGGCCCTGATCAACAGTCGAGGGGATCTCGAGATCGGCATAAACATGGGAAATGCTGCGGAAACTCTGAATTTAAGAGTTGGCGATAAAGTAGTGGTCCGCAGCTGCAAACCAAGCTAAGCAGGATAGTAAATTTTTCAGGCTATCCCCGGAATCCAGAGCGGTAAACCTTACTCTTCTCCGATAGTGACCGCCTCCAGCAGAACCTGCCGCATTATCTCAACCGGAGCCGGCAACCCTGTCCACAGCTCAAACTGAGCCACTCCCTGGTAGAGCAGCATCTCCAAACCATTGATAGCGATACAGCCTGAACGTTGGGCGTCGGCAAGAAGCCTGGTGGTAGCCGGTACATAAACGATGTCCATGACTACTTTGAATTTTGCGGGTATATTCTCCGGAACCGGACTTTTGTCCTGCAGCGGAGCCATGCCAACCGAGGTGGCATTGATAAGGATCTGCCCCTCCGGAATGAAGCCTTCCGCCAGCGGGAACCATTCACAGCCAAGATCGGCGGCCAGGTTTCTGCCTCGGGAGGCCGTTCTGCTGCATAACAGGATCTCTGCTCCAGCTTCCAGCAGTCCGAAGCCTATTGCCCGGGCGGAGCCACCGGCCCCAAGTATAACGGCACGGGAGCCTTTTAGTTGTATCTGCTCCTGCAAAGGACGTACGGCTCCCAGCCAATCGGTATTATACCCACAGAGCAGTGTCGACCCATGATGCTGCTCACGCTTGATGGTATTGACGGCCCCGATCCGCTCTGCCACCGGATCAATACGGTCCAGGTGCGCCATAACCGCTTCCTTGTGTGGTATGGTGACGCTGACTCCTTTAATCTTCAGCCCTCGCAGGCCCTGCATGGCCGCCCCGACATCCTCTACGCAAAAAGGGATATAGATGCAATTTTTTCCTAATGCGGCAAAGGCGGCATTATGCATGGCCGGGCTCAACGAATGGCTCACCGGGTTGCCAATGATGCCATACGTTCTGGTTTTTCCATCTATCTTCATTTTTTTTAATCTTAGAGATAGCTGTAGATAGCGAGCATATCATCCACGGTAATCTGTCCCGAAGCGGTCATCTCCCCATTGTCGGCGGCACAATAGGTCATATAGCCGCCAAGCGCGGGGCTTGCCACCCTGCTGATAACGCCGGCTGCTCCCATACAGAAGGCAATGAGGGGAAAATCAAGCTGGGCCGCCCTTTCCTGCAGGCTCAACACGCGCAGAACGTCACGATAATCCCGGGCCATGGTAACTATCTTACCGATGTGGCCGCCGCTATCGGCCATTTGTTCAAGTTTGTCTAGCAGCACAGGGTCGGCAGGTGTTTCCAGAAAATTATGCCATGAGCAAATCAGCTTTGTCGCCGATCTGCCGCATTCTTGCTCCAACCTGCTCCAGGATCGAGGAGGTGCGAGAAGCTCGAGGTCCACGTATGCCGCCGTCCTAATCACCGCTTCGGCCAAGAGGGCGATTCTGGCCGATTCATCTCCATTGAAGCCACCACCTTCCCAGGAGGCTCTGTTAGTGAAAAGCAGGGGTTTGGCAATCTGCTCCAAAAAAGGTGCAACAGCTCTATCTTCTATCAGATCCAGGCGGATTTCGATAATATCGGTTCTTTCGGCAACTGCAGAGGCCTGCTGCAGCGCCTCCAGCATGGTATTTTTGCCAATACTGGCACAAATCAACTTTTTCATGTAATCCTGTTGCTCCCAGCCGTTTTCATCTGAGACTTGCAGCTGGAGTAGCATATCGAAGTCATGCTAACCCACCCGCAGAGTGCCGATGAGTTCCCTGATAGAGGTGAGCTTCTCCTCGATCACAAAGCGGCTGATGCCTTCCACGATATCTTCGCCTGCTCTGGGATTGATAAAATTTGCCGTTCCCACCTGTATTGCCGTGGCCCCGGCAACCATAAACTCCAGGGCATCCTCAGCTGTTTCGATACCGCCGATGCCGATCACGGGAATGGTGACTCTTTGAGCGACCTGATAGACCATGCGCAGTGCCACCGGTTTAATTGCCGGACCGGAGAGGCCGCCGATGACATTGGCGAGCTTCGGCGTCCTGGTCCGCAGATCGACGGCCATTCCTATCAGCGTATTTATAAGGGAAATGCCATCGGCACCGCCATCCTCCACTGCCGCGGCAACCGTCGCCACATCCGAAACATTGGGAGAGAGTTTGACTATTACCGGCACATCGCTTCTCTCAGCCACCGTCCGGGTAACAGCTTTGGCCATTTCCGGATCACTGCCGAAAGCGACCCCGCCTTTCTTGACATTGGGGCAGGAGATGTTGACTTCAACTGCGGATATTCCTTCAACTCCCACCAGCTTTTCGGTGATTATCCTGTACTCATCGATGGTATCACCAAGAACATTGACAATAACTGGAATCCCCAATCCTCTCAGGTAAGGCATTTTCTCGACGATAAAACGATCAACTCCCACATTTTCCAAGCCAATGGCGTTGAGCATGCCGCAAGCGGTCTCGACAATCCTGGGTGGTGGATTACCGTGTCTCGGCTCAAGCGAAATACCCTTGACGATCACTCCGCCAAGCCGGTGCAGGTTCATCAGACCGGCGAACTCACGGGCATAACCGAAAGTTCCGGAGGCGGTCATTACCGGATTCTGCAATTTCAAACTGCCTACATTAACACGCAGATCCGGAAAAGAATCTTGGTCCCTGATCACTTCCATACCAGATCCTCCGCCTTGAAAACGGGTCCTTCATAACAGACATGGACGTACTCTCCATTTTTCGCCGGAATGTTGCACCCCAGGCAGGCCCCCATTCCACAGGCCATGACACTCTCGACCGAAACCTGGCATTCCATGCCTCTGCTGTGGCAGAATATATGGAGCTGATGCATCATGGCATGGGGTCCGCAACCATATACTACAGTCTCCCGGGGAAGTTCAAGACCGTGAATCAGCTCGGTTACAAATCCTTTTGCCCCGTAAGTACCATCATCCGTAGCTGTCAGCAGACGCATGCCCATTTGTTCAAAATCAGCGACCAGCGGCTCCACCTCCTTTCTCGTCCTCCCGCCGAAGACTATCAGATCGGAGGCAGTATTCTTCTTCATTCGGCAGATCATTTTTGCCAGAAAAAACATCGGGGCAATTCCCATGCCACCGCCGACTAGGCAGGCAGGTCTGTCTGGTCGTATATCGAAACCGTGCCCCAGAGGACCAAAGACGGAAAGATTCTCGCCTTCCTTGCAATGGGCTAACAGGGAGGTCCCCCTGCCGGTAACCTTGAATAGAATCTGGATGCGGCCGTTGGTGCTGCTCTGGTGAATGGAAAATGGGCGGCGCAGCAAAGGGTCTTTGCCCAAGGCGGTTCGTATCATAACAAACTGGCCGGGCTTTGCCACGGCGGCAATATTATCGGACTGCAATGTCAACCGGATATTGTCCTCGGTAAACTGCTCGAAACGGATTATGGTTGCATTTTCCTGATATTGAGCCATAGTAGGTTGGTTAATTTTCTTTAAAATAATTGATTATCAATCAAACTCAGTCAAAGACTGTTTGTATGATCAGGTATGTATTCGGCAATATATGAATTGCATTGACCACATCTTTCCGCTCCCAAGCACAGATCCGGACTGAATGACGGTTAAAAATGCTTTTGCAATATCCTCAAGAGCCCTATTCTTCGACACCATGGACATTGAATTTATCATCAGCATCGTCGCCTTGATTCTGGGGGCTATCGTTGGCAGTTTTCTCAACGTTGTCATCCTCCGGCTTCCCCAGGAGGATAAGTCGATAGTCTTCCCGGCATCACATTGTCCGGCGTGCAGCACTCCGCTTCTCTGGTATGAGAATATCCCCCTGGCGAGCTATCTCTTTCTACGGGGAAAGTGCAGCCACTGCAAGACAAAAATTTCACCCCAATACCCTATTGTCGAACTGTTGATGGCCCTGCTCAGTGCCGCCGTTTTTGCCTCATTCGGCCTCAGTATCACCGCTGCAGGTTATTTCATCTTCTGTGCTGCCCTGCTTGCCATTATCTGGATAGACATACATCACCAGATCATTCCTGATCGGATCAGCCTGCCTGCTATAGTATTAGGACTTTTCTTCTCCTTTTTCAATCCAAACCTGACCTGGCAAAGTTCCGTCATCGGCATTCTGGCAGGCGGCGGTGCTCTCTACGCCATTGCCGTCCTTTATTATCTTGTACGAAAACAGGAGGGAATGGGAGGAGGAGATATAAAGCTTCTGGCAATGATAGGAGCATTTCTGGGCTGGCAGTCTCTGCTCTTTGTGATTTTTTTCAGCTCACTTACCGGCTCCATTATCGGTATAGCGGCCATGATAAAGCAAGGAAGAGGCGGCACCAGCCGCATTCCCTTCGGACCTTTTCTCTCCATCGCCGCTTTGATCTATCTCTTTTTCAACAAGTGGATCCACTACTATTTTCAACTCTACCTGGAGGGAAATCTCCATTTTTAGTGGTTTACTCCTGAAAAACTCCAAAAATTCAAGAAAAAGGAAAAATACATTATAAATCGTGAATCTGCCTCTACAGCCAAACCACTTATCCAGCTCAGCTGGATTGTCGCCCCCTACTCCTGCGTAGTTTGAAACAAATAATTTATATCACCAAACCACATTTCCCATCAAGGAAGTATCTAAAGAGCCCAGCTCAGCAGGATTAGAACGAACTCCTCTGGGTGAAAAGTATTAACATCGTCCTTTCAGGACTCATCGTGTGTGCGTAATGTCTCCGGTGGTTAAAACCATCGGCTATATGCCCCAATCCCCTTCGGGATTCCTGTTACAATAATTTTTTTCTGGATCGCAGGCGCCGCATGGGAATCTCCTATGAGATGCGTTGCAGCCCGTTGTATTTCAACTCTGCTGACCTCGTAAAAAGTACATCGGAGTTGCTGAGATGATCCGCGATAAGCACCCGTACGGGCATAAATCTCGATTTCGAGAAAGCTCGTTATACTAGGCGTACTATCTTAAACGGTGATTTGGCATTACAGCAGTACGGCGAATCACTATTTCAGATCTAGATCTACAAAGACCTAGATCGAGCTTTACGAGTCCATCAACTCTTATTGTTTCAGTATTTCTGGGTTGCGGCGCAGTCAGGGATAGATTGCCATGCAACTCATTTGGGCCAGTGCCCCTAAAAAAAAATTCCCCTAAAGGAATTCCAAGTCAATACTGGTTTCTTTTTGTTCCGTATTTTCACGGCACGTCTGCTTAATTCAAAAGAACAATAATTTGTAAGATACTAGGAGGCTGTCCGAGAATGACCTTTCTCCCGTATAATCGTTATTTCCAGAAATTAATGCTGGTAAAAACAATCATATGGTGTCCTTGATTTCCTGAAAATGCTCCGGAGTCTGCGCTTACCAGATCTGAGGAAAAAGCCTGTTCCCGGATAACCTCCTAATCCCTGCCCGGTTCTACATCCTTTATCACAACAGTCTTCATCTGCTCCAGTTCCTGCCGCTTTAAAGCAACACCATATTCAGCCCCCAATCTCTGTGCCAGATCAACCTGCTCCCTGGTATGACCGAATCTCGTATAATACCTGCCTATCCACGACCGTCCTAGATCTGGCGCCTTGCCAGCCAACTTGAGAAACACGCCTATGGTGCGCCAGGGCTCGGCTCCTGTATGTAAAAATATTATAGGTTGCAGCGTCACGGCTTTTCTCCTGGCAAGCATCAACCGTAACTGGAAGTAATGCATCCGCCAATACCCCCGGCAGGATATAAAAGGAATGACCGTCTTTCCCGAAAGGAGCATGCCGTATCTATCAAAAAAAGAAAAAACCGGTCCGCAGGGGCTATAGGACCATGTTGGTCCTGCAAGAATAACCACGTCCCAGCCATCAAAATCTTGCTGATCCAGGGGTTCGATCTCATAGCGACGATGAAAAAACGTTTCCACCATCATAATGATGGTCGACCATACCGATCCCAGTGGGAACGGCAGCTTTCTGGTGGTTTTCAGCTGTTGCCAGCCTACATCGACTCCGCTTTCGGCAAGACCTGCTGCAAAAGCCTGCAGCAGTTTCCTGGTTTGGCTGCTGTGCGAGAAATAAACAATGAGGGCTCGGTGTTTGGTCGTCACTTATTTTCCAAATAATGTATTTATCCGTGTTGCATGTGAAGTATGCATAAGAGTATACACAATTATCCAGAAATATTCATACGGGCTCCCATACGATTTTCTGTGCATTAAACAAAAAAAAGCCCCGGCAGAAACTGCCGGGGCTTTTTTTACTATTATAATTTATGTACCAGTTACGCTTCCACTTCGTGTTCTACTCCAATGGCAATCTTGTAGAGCACGGTCAGGATGAAGAAACCGGTGGCCCATATACCGAGAGTAACCCCTATTTCGTTGAGGGTCGGATAATATTCGTTAATTTCATGAAGCGGGCTGACAACCAGTCCACCCAGAACAAATCCAAGGCCTTTATCGAGATATAAGGAGATAAAAATCAAGGCGCAGGCTATGGCTATCAAAGAATCTGTGGCAAAATCCTTTATCTTCATATAGGCAAGAATTCCCAACCCGCCGAAGAGGAACAGAGTCGCGGCCCACATAAACGGCACCAGATTATTATAGACCTCACCGTGATGTTCCAGTCCGAAAAAGAGATACCGCAGCGAGTGAATGTGACCGGGTATCTGTGAATAATAGCCGACGAAGAACTCAAGAAGAACGAAGAAGGCATTAATGATGGCGGCATACATAATGATCGTGGTGATCTTATTTATCGCTTCCTTGCCTGCGTCGAAATTGGCAACCCGCTTCATGATCAGACACGCCAGGACAATAAGCGCAGGCCCTGCTGCGAAGGCCGAAGCGAGAAAGCGCGGTGCGGTAATCGCTGTCAACCAGAAGTGACGCCCGGGAAGTCCCATGTACAACATAGCGGTAACGGTATGGATGGAAACGGCGAAGGGTATCGACACATATACGAAAATATATACCCATTTCGGGGGCTTGACCTGTTTTCTTTCTGCTGTGAGAATTACCCAGCCACATATAACATTCAGCCCAAGATAGCCCAGCAACACAACCATATCCCAGAAAAGCATGGAATTCGGTGTGGGATGAAGCATCATATTCATACCACGGAGAGGTTGGCCGATGTCCGCCATGATGAACATAAGGCACATCAACAGCGCGGATATAGCCAAAAACTCACCAAGGATGGTGATACGGCCGAAGGCTTTGTAGTTATGAACATAATACGGCAGGACGAGCATTAATCCTCCCGCTGCAACACCTACCAGGAACGTAAACTGAGAAATATATAATCCCCAGGCAAGATCCCTCCCCATACCTGTAAGACCGAGACCCAGCATGAACTGTCTTAAATAGCAAACTGCTCCGATGGCTATAAACACGCCTAGTACGGCGAGCCACATCCAGTAAGCCGGTTTGCCTCTGAGCGCTTTTTCAATCATAACATCCTCACACTATATAAAAGATCGACGGTTTAGTTCCAAGGGAAGGCTTCCGTTGGATCGTATGTTCCTTATCCAGGATCTGACGAATCTCGGAATGAGGATCGTTCAGATCGCCAAAGACAAGTGCTCCTGTCTCTTTGACCGCCTCGACACAAGCGGGTTCAAGACCAAGTGCCAGCCTCTCCGAGCAAAAATTGCACTTCTCGACAACACCTCGTGTGCGGCTCGCGAAGTCAGGATTATATGCCTTTATGTGGTCCCGTGGATTAAACCAGTTGAAACTTCGTGCACCGTAAGGACAGCCCATCATGCAAAAACGACAGCCGATACACCTGTGATAGTCCATGGCCACGACGCCGTTTTCAAGTTTGAAAGTTGCCTTGGTTGGGCATACCCGTACACAGGGAGGATTATCGCAGTGATTGCAGAGTACGAGATAATCATTTTTTTCGGTTGTCTCTGAAATGTGATAGTTGGAATGCTCCGGGAAGGCATTTTCAAAGGGCGCCTTCCAGATCCATTTAATCTGATTCTTCGGATCTTCGAAATGCGGTACATTATGAACCTTATGACAGGCATCTATTGCCTTGTCCAGCAGTTCTGCATCACCGTAGAGCTTCCGCATATTTATAACCATACCGTATCTGATACCTGTGGGCTGAACCTCACTGCCGTGGGTATCCGTGTTTGCACCAGCTGCCGCACCATGCCCGTCTGCTGCAAAAGAAGGCGTGGATGTCAATTTGACAACCGCGGGGGCGCTGACGCCGGCAAGTGCTGTAGCGCCGGCAAATTTCAGGAATTTTCTTCGTTGCTTATCCATTAGAGCGTCTCCTTCGATGCTGCCTCTGTGGGGGTCAGATGACAATCCCAGCAGTATGGCTGTACAGATGTGTATTCGTGACAGGTGTCGCAGAACTTCTCTTTATTGCTATGGCACTGCATGCATGCCAATTGCAACCCTTTGCGATACTCTTTGCCGTCAACGGTGATGCTGACTCGTTCACCATCCCGTAGTACTTCGTCGCGCCATTCATTGAGCAGACTCATGTGAATATCTCTCATCTCCGAAGCCGGTCTAATGCATTTCTCTTCGCCGCCGGGAGGCAGTTCAGGTTTCGGCAGGGGACCTGCTTCGAGACCGTTGTACCAGATGGGTGAGGTAACAAGGGCGACGAATATTAACAGTCCGGCAATGATAGTTCCTTTGTTATACATTACTATACTCCTTTAAGTGCAGGATTAGACCAAGGTCCGAAGGCCTTCATCCAACTCCTCACCTCGTGTTTCACCTTCTTGTACAATTGCATTGCCGACAAGCTCAGATATACCGCATACACCAACACCCGGATTCCAATAGTCCATGAGTGAGGTAAGCGTCGCTCTGTCAATTGCGCAGACACAGGAAAGCATATTGACCGCATGTTTTTCCTGAACATATTTTACAGCATTGGCTCGAGGCAGACCTGCACGCATCCTGAGTTCCATGATTTCATCGGTGTTCAATCCTGTTCCCGAACCGCAGCAGAAAGTCTGCTCGCGGATGGTGTTCTCGGGCATCTCAACCCAATCGACAACATGATCAAGGATATAGCGGGGCTCGTCCATCAATCCCATGGCCCGTGCCGGGTTGCATGAGTCATGGTAGGTTGCCTTGAGATGACTGTTGCGGCTCTTATCGAGCTTAAGTTTGTTGTGCTTGATGAGATCGGCGGTAAACTCGCTGATATGCACCATCTTAGTGGAAGCGGCATTATTGAAAACCGTTCCTGTTATTGGTGAAACAGGCATTTCGAGAAAATCAGCAGGGCCGTTCATGGTATCCATATACTGATGGAGCACCCTCCACATGTGACCGCACTCACCGCCGATAATGTATTTTACGCCGAGACGCTCAGCTTCCGCGTACATCTTGGCGTTGAGTTTCTTCATGGTTTCATTGCTGGTGAACAGCCCGAAATTGCCACCCTCGGAAGCATAGGTCGACCAGGTATAATCAAGACCGATCGCTTCAAAGAGAATCATGTAGCCCATGGCGGTATAGAGTCCCGGTTCAGCGAAAACATCTGCCGATGGTGTTATAAAAAGGATCTCTGCACCCTTCCGGTTGAAGGTGACATTAGGTCTGACGCCGGTAAGATTCTCAACATCGTCCACCAGAAATTCGGCGTTATCCTTAAAAGTATGAGGTTGCAGTCCCATATGGTTACCGGTCCGGTTGGAGTTGGAAACCGGCTCCAGGATCCAGTTAATACCGATGCCGACCAGATGCAGCAGTTCGCGCAGCATCATGGTCACTTCAGCGGTATCGATTCCATAGGGGCAGAATACCGAACATCTTCGACATTCCGTGCACTGGTAGGAATACATGAACCATTCTTTGAGCACGCCCGCGGTCATCTCGCGATTCCCCAGCATCTTACCCATGATCTTCCCGGCAAGTGTAAAGTTATTGCGATAAACGGAACGCAGAAGCTCGGCACGCAGAACAGGCATATTTTTAGGATCGCCGGTGCCCAGAAAGAAGTGACATTTGTCGGCACATGCTCCGCAGCGCACGCAACAATCCATGAATATTTTCAGAGAACGGAATTTATCGAGCCTCTCCTTCAAACCATTGAGGATAATCTCCTCCCAGTTTTCAGGAAGTTTCCAGTCGTCGTCTTCCGGCGACCATTCTCTTGCATTCGGAAAATTCAGGCCTTTCTGACTGTTAAGATATTCAACCTTATCAGCCTTTGCAGGGTAAGCAAAATTCCCCGGCTTGAAAACGGCAGGGGTATCCATCCAGCCTCTGGCCGGTACTGCTCCGGTTACCAAGGATGGTCCCTGCACTACGCTTTTTGATAATTGTTCTAATTTTGGAACTGCCATCGTTGTTATCCTTATAAGCTAGTGTTGGATCAATTAATTACTTCTTCATCCTTTTGCGGAGGCAACTCTTTTTCTACAGGAATGCCGGCTTCAACCATATATTCCCTGAATTCATCCTCGTAGGCCGCATAGGAGTGCGGTTTTATCTCGGGGTCGTTCCAGGGATTAATATGACGAACCTCACGGCTGTTATTCTTCATATTTCTGGTCGGGCTGAGAAAAACACCGCCCAAGTGCATGAGTTTGCTATAAGGAAAGTAGATAAGAAGAACGCAGACAAGAAAGAGATGAATGTAGAAAATGGCTCCGATCTCAGTTGCGATTACCGGGCTAAAGGTCACCAGTCCTACTGCAAGCTGTTTTATAGTCACAATATCAATATCGGTACGCAGAAAATACCTCATCAAAATGCCGGTTACGGCAATGCCGAAGATAAGAACCAACGGAAAATAGTCGTTGACCAGAGATATGTAACGGATATTGGTGTTCCAGATACGCCTTCCAAAAAGATAGGCTACCGCCATCACCAACAGCACATCGGTCATATACCACGTTGGTGCCCCCACCTGAAAGATGCCGTCCCCGAACTCGAGCCAGGAGATCCATGCCGGTACAGGATTGAAAAACAGGCGCATATGCCGCAGCACTATCACGAGAAAGGAATAGTGAAAGATTAGACCAAAGAGCCACAACCATTTCGAAGATTCATAGGTAATTTTTGGACCGTCATACATCTTGGATTTGGTATTGCGAAAAAGAGATCTGAAGGTCAGCACTTCTAATGCCATTCGTGCGATGACTTCACTTGTGGTGTGAGGGGCTTCAAGCTTATTTCGCTTGATAAAATCCAATGATTTTGCCTGGCCACAGGTGGTCTGAATGGAAAAAGGAACCGGCGACTTGCCCCATCCGACGACTCTGTAGATAAAGCCACCCAAGAAAATCAACAATGCCAGATATGGTAATGCAACCCCAAACAGGTATGGCATCCCCGGTATCTGGGAACCTAGCCCTGCAATCACTATCAAACCTATGACTGCCAGGAATGAGAAGGCGTACTTCATTTCTTACCTCGCTTCAAATTAAAATCTAGTTTTAGGAAACCGGAAGGGAAAACTCCGCACCTTGTCATCTCACCCGGCAACCGGTTAATAACTCTCGATATTTCTATTGACTTCTATCCTTGCAATTCTTCAGGCCAGATCCCTGTTGGCGATGATATTCGAGGTGCACCATAGCAGAGATTTGATTCCGCTGAATAATAGACTATTTTTCTTTTTCCCTGTCCCGCAGCAATGCTGAAGGGCACCCGACGTCCGTATACATATTCCTGCCGGATTGTATCTCCGCTATCCTGACGGAATACAGTCTCTCACGACATTCCATATAGATGTCGAATGCCGCAAGTACTGCCATATCCACTGCGAAATCAAAATCATACAAATCCTTCACTAAATGGCAGCGCTCTTTGTCCGCGGCCAAAACATCTCGTGTAATATGTTTGACCGCATGAAAAGGTGAAACCGCCTGAGAAGGCGCAAATTCCTGAATCGCGCGGATGCGCATGATTTTTTCCAGTGGAGCGATAAACGTTTCCGGCTCTGCATTTTTCGCTAAAAGCAGAAAAAGCGCATCAAGCGCTTCTTTTGTAACTCCGCCGATGGGATTGGCAAATTTATCACCTTCCTTGCGGAAGAACTTGGAAGACTCGTAGGTTGACAAGGTGTAGTCTACCCACTGCCCAACTATTTTTTCCCTGTAATTCCTGAATGCTTCTGCTAGATCCATTGTTCAACAACCTATTTAAATCATGGAATCATTCACAATTGATGACACATCCAGAATGAATGACCATTCACAAAGGCGCATTTTTAGCATCTTTTAGTGGGTTTTTCAAGCACTATCTTCCGCCCTCGGTTATGTGCGAATTGTGCTTAGCGGAGATAAATCGGCTGCGGTAGAATTCAATTTTTCGAGAGGATATCATCAATTACCCTGATAGCCTCACCTATATACGCATCCTCTTTCAGTTCATTCAGCATTTCGGTTTCATCTTTTTCAGACTGGTCCTCATCGGGATCTAATGACTCAAACTCTTCATCCTGTCCCTGCTGATAATTCTGAAAGTGTTCGCCAACCGTCTCTCTGGCTCTGATGGATTCCTCACGCTCCCGCTTCATGTCTTCCATTTTCAGAGATATCTGTGTATTTTCAACACGTTCTTTCGTTTTCAGAGCCTCTTCAGCGATGATTTTCAATCCTTCTTCCTGTCCTATCCTGGCGCTGCTCTTTGTCTGAATCTTTTTCAGATCGATTCCCCCGGTGGCATAAGGGAAATACGGGACGGGGGACACATGATCCCAAGGCAATGAGTAGTCAAGATATTGTTCGCCGGACTTCAAGTGCTCATAGAGACTCGGCAGAACCACATCCGGCTCCACTCCGCGAAACTGGGTCGAACCTCCATTTATTCTATAAAATTTCTGGATGGTAACCTTCATCGCGCCAAGATCATCATAACTTCTTAAATTCAAAAGCGGGATGTTTTCGTTCATATCGATAATGGTCTGTACCGTTCCCTTGCCATGAGTGTGTTTTCCTCCGACGATAACCGCTCGTCCATAATCCTGCAGGGCGGCGGCAAGAATTTCAGATGCGGAGGCAGAGAAGAGATTGACAAGCACCACAAGCGGACCGTCATAGACCAGTTCTTCGTCTTCATCATTGAGAACTTTGCGGGTCCCGAAACTGTTTTTTACCTGTACTACCGGCCCCGACTTAAGGAAAAGTCCAGTAATATCAACTGCATCTACTAAAGATCCGCCACCGTTATCCCTGAGATCAAGAATAAGTCCGGAGACATTCTCTTTTGTCATATCACGCAGGGCTTCCCGTGTATCGTCCGTTGAATTCCTGGCAACTTTCCCATTGCGGGACATCTCAAAGTCTCTATAAAAACTTGGGATTTTGATATAACCTATCTTGCCGCCTTCATTTGACTCCAGAACATGGCTCTTAACAAAGGTTTCCTCTATCTGAACCACGTCACGGATGATAGGGACAACCTCGACCACCCCATCCGGTTTTTTAATCGTCAAACGAACCTCGGTGCCCTTCGGTCCGCGGATGAGGCGAACGGCATCCCTTAAACGCATATCGGTTACCTCGACAGGCTCATCATCTCCTTCGGCCACCTCCAGCACGATATCCTCGGCGGCCAGACCGCCCTGCCTGGCGGAGGCACTGCCGGGTATAATGCGGACAATCTTGATAAAGCCGTCTTCCTCACGCAGCAGCGCCCCTATTCCTTCAAGGCTGCCCCGCATATGGATATCGAAGTCTTCCTTTTTCGAGGGCGGCATATAATTGGTATGCGGATCAAAAGCTCTGGTGATGGCATTAAAATAACGGTCATAATGATCCTGCAGATTCTCCTGATTGAGCCGGGTAAAGAACTGGCCGTTGCGGCTGTCGACCTTTTCCTTGGCTTGCCTCCACAGTTCCGCGTCCTTTACCTTTTCGCCCTTCTCTTTCTGCTCTTCAAGCAGGACCAGATATCGGGAAATTACCTGAGCCTTGAGAATTTTACGCCAGCGCTCACGAAGTTCTTTCTCGTCAACGGCATAGTCAAGTTTTTCAGGGTCGGTTTCATAGACTTCCTCCTTCGCGGTGTCGAAATCTCCGGTCATAATGTCCGCTGCAATCTTTTTCACCTGCTCTATGCGTCTGGACAGCAGATCATAACCGACATCGGGCAGGGTAATGTTGCCGCTTTTCAGATTATCGTCAATCAGCAAAGCATACTTCCCGAGTTCCTCGATATCTTCTTTTAAAAGAAAACGTTTCTGGTAATCGAGTTGTTTAAGAAAGAGATCAAATGCAGCCTGGGAAAGCTCGTTATCCACCTTTTTGTCACTGAAGTGAAGTGAAGGCAGCTGCTTATAGAGCATATAACCGATAAGCTGGTTTCTTTTCTGATCGACTCCATTTTCAGCAAAGGAAAATGTAGCGGCAAGAAACAGCGCCAGGCAAGCCACTGAAGTTGTTTTGATTTGTTTTATAATAGTCATGGTATATTTAATGGAAAAAGAACATCTTTCGCTGTAATAATTTGGACTGGAGAATGTCCGGCTTTTCAGAAAGACATAACAGAAGAGCCGTACAAATACCATGATAATTAACCACTCCTGGTGAAAATAACAAGCGATATATTATCGAACTGTGAAGAGACAATCGCGGCGGGTTCCGTCGCCGGAACCTGCAAATCCGAGCCTTGAGCACCCCCTCCCGGGAGGGATGTGTCCTTCAGTCAGAGGTCCGTGGAACATCGAGGAAAATCGATGGTTATGGAATCACAGATGATACACTATCAGATAGTCAGGATAGACAGAGCTATTTCTTGCGGTGCTCCACAAAAAGGTTGGAAAAGTATCCGGATCATTTAAAATCCAAAAAGATCGGCTCCGACTAATTAAGAGAACCCGGCTGAGCTGGATAAGAACCTTTAAGCAGATTATTTTCTCGCAAAAAAATGACGAGAAAACAATCTGCAAGGTCTAAGGCAGGAAGTATTGGTTTTGCAACTACCTGATCAGTTTTAATCTTTATTCTTCCACGACATCATACGCCTCCAGATAGTACTGCTCCGAGACTTTCGTCCACTTGCGCGCTACATCCAGATAAGCCTTACGGGATTCATAGACTTCCTTGAATTCCTCATTTTCTGCAGCATATCCTGCCAGGACCTCATCGGTTGCCTGTTTCATTGCTTTCAGGACCGGATCGGGAAATGTCATTATTTTGATGTCAGGATATTCCCTTTTCATCTGGTCCCAGGCTTTGGCATTGACTTCAAAATTGGCAGCTGTCATTCTGATGACTACTGCCTCCATGGCTGTTTTCAGAACAGCCTGATATTCTGGCGACAGTTCTTCATAAGCCTTCTTGTTTACCAGAAACTGCAGCTCGGAAGCGGGCTCGTGCCAGCCGGCATAATAGTATGGTGCTATTTTATGAAAACCCATCTTGATATCCATTCCCGGGCCGACCCACTCGAGGGCATCGATAGTTCCCAGCTCGAGTGCGGTATACAGCTCGCCTGGCGCTATATTGGTCACATTGACACCAAGTTTGGCAAAGACCTCTCCGGCAAGACCGGGAATTCGCATTTTCAGCCCCTGCAGATCCTGAAGAGATTTGATCTCTTTGGCGAACCAGCCGCCCATCTGGACACCGGTATTTCCTCCCGGGAACGAATAGACATCGAACTTGCTATAGACTTTCTGCATCAGATCGAGGCCGCCGCCATAGTAAAACCAGGCATATTGCTCTGAAGCTGTCATACTGAAGGGCGCTGTGGTAAAAAAGGTGGTGGTGACATCCTTGCCCTTCCAATAGTAGGAGGCGCTATGTCCCATCTGATACTGGCCGCCCTTGACCATATCCAGGATGCCGAGCGGTGCCTTATGTTTTTCGGCTCCCTCGATACGTATCTCAAAGTTTCCACCGGTCATATCGCTGACCATCTTCGCCAGCCAGGGACCTGAATTTGAAAGCGGGGTTAAGGTGCTTGACCAGGTCATGGCAAATTTCCAGCGGACTTTCTCCGCGGCAAGAACAGGCGTGGCAATCACCAGCAGAATTGCGACGCATAGAGCAGTACGGACAAAATTTTTCATGTAGTATTCCTCCAGATAATAAGTTTGCTTATTGAAGATTTGTTCCGGTCTCGGGGGAACCAGGCTTGCCGGCACAAACCCGAAGATGAGCAGTCTGCATTTAAGTAATACCTTGAAAACATTAAAGCAAGAAGCTTCCAATAATGCTATAGAAACTGGACTTGAAAACTGTTCCATTCTTATTTTTATTGATCCCGGCGCGGTGGTAGTCTACATTTCCGCTAGCACTACTAGCGATTAAAAAGGAACCTGAATGCAGATAAGGATAGACCCATGGATTTTAATGATGCACAGCTGGAGCGCTATTCACGCCATTTAATACTTAAAGACATCGGTATAGAAGGACAGCGGAAAATTGCCGAAGCAAAAATCCTGGTTATCGGCGCGGGCGGGCTGGGATCTCCGGCACTCTTATATCTGGCGGCAGCCGGTGTCGGCACAATCGGTATCGCCGACGGTGATTCGGTTGATCTGAGCAATCTGCAGAGGCAGATCATTCATGCCAGCGAAGATATCGGCAGGCCCAAGGTTGATTCGGCAAAAGAAAAGATACACCGGCTCAATCCGGACGTCGACGTCTCCGTCCACCGTGAAATGCTGGATGCCGACAATATCATGGATATCGTCAGGGACTATGATTTTGTCATTGACGGCACCGATAATTTTCCGGCAAAATTCCTGGTGAACGACGCCTGCGTCCTCTCCGGAGTGCCTTATTCACATGGAGGCATATTGCGTTTTGACGGACAGACCTTCACCATCCAACCGAAGCAATCGGCCTGTTACCGCTGCATTTTCAAGAAACCACCGCCAACCGGTGCCGTGCCGGCCTCAAGCCAGACAGGGGTTATCGGCGTGGCAGCCGGAATCATAGGGACACTGCAGGCCAATGAAGCGATCAAATTCGTGCTTGGCAAAGGAGAACTGCTCACCAACAGGCTCCTCACCTTCAATGCCCTCAATACGAAATTCCGGGAAGTTACACTCAGGAAAAATGCCAATTGCCCCGTTTGCGGAACAGAAGAGATGAAGGGCCTCCGGGATAAGATGGCGTTGCCATAAGCACCCATATAAACTCTGACTTCAAGAAAACTTCCCCGCGCTGGATTTCTCCTTTTCAATCTCATCTCAGCATATCACGGTTTATTACTTTTTCCATCCTCCAGCTTGAAAATATTGCGCAAATTGTAGACCTTTTTTTCATTACTTCGTTCGCAGTCATTGTTCTTCAGATACTGCAGCGGATCGTGGAGCATTTTGGCAGCAATTGCCCGGGTCATTTTTTCCAGGTTTCTGCGTTCCCCGGCACTCAGATCCGGCATTTTGCCATAGGTCCGTTCCAACTCCTCCCTGCAGATTTTCTCAATCTTGTGGTGCATCGCCCGTATGGTTGGAGCAATCGTCATGCCCTCCCGCCATCGCTGGAATTTCAGAGATTCTTCATCGACGATACGGCGGGCCTTGACGGCTTCCTTATCACGCTCCGACTTGTTCATCTCCACAACACTTACCAAGTCATCGATGTCATAGAGAAAAACGTTATCAAGATCTATCAGTTTGGGATCCAGATCACGGGGGACGGCAATGTCTATAAAAAAGAGGGGACGGTTTCTTCTGGAGCGCATAACCCCCTTGACATCATCCTTGCTAATGATAATTTCCGTCGCTCCTGTTGAACTGATGATGATATCGACATATTCCAGCTGATTCCTGAGCTCTTCCAGTGAGACGGCTTTGCCGTTGAATCGTTTCGCCAGATCGAGCGCCCGGGAAAATGTGCGGTTGGCAACCACCACTCCGCCGACACCCTGCCCCACAAGATGTTCCGCAGCAAGCTCCGCCATCTCGCCTGCACCTATAAGAAGCACCTTTTTCCCCTTGAGACCGCCGAAGATCTTTTTCGCCAGTTGCACTGCGGCATAACTGATGGAAACAGCCGATGCGCCGATGCCGGTCTCGCTGCGCACCCGTTTGGCTACGGAAAACGACTTATGCAGAAGCTTATTGAGCAGAGCACCGGTACAGTTGAGGCCGGCGGCATGACGATAGGCTTCCTTGAGTTGCCCGAGAATCTGCGCTTCACCTACTATCATTGAATCAAGACTGGCGGCAACCATAAAGAAATGGTGAACGGCCTCGTCGTCGTGATAGACATAGAGGTATTCCCGGCTTTTTTCCCGGGAGACCTTTTCCTCGAAAAGATAATCGATTATCTTATTTTCAAGTTCTGCCACTGAATCGGTCACCAGCAGCAACTCTACCCTGTTGCAGGTTGAGAGCAGATAGCATTCCTTGCATCCCTTAATCGATTTTAACTGCAGAAGCGGTTGTTCGTAACCACCCGTGAGCGCCATTTTTTCCCGTATGTGCACTGGAGTGGTTTTATGGTTAACTCCCAGAAGGAGTATTTTCTCACCGGGCATTGAAATGATCCCCTCCCAGGAGATATGTGACACCCCAGAGGGTGAAAATTACTGAGCAGAATCCTATTATCGCCATTATGGCGGCTTTTTTGCCGCGCCAGCCGACAGTAAGACGCTGATGAAACTGGATCAGGTAGATAAACCAAGTGATGATCGTCCAGACTTCCTTGGGATCCCAGCGCCAGTAGCTTCCCAGAACCTGCCTGGCCCAGATGGTACCAGTGACTATACCGAGGGTCAGGAAAATGAATCCTGTAGTGAGACAATGGGTATTAAGCTGATCCAGTGCGTCCAGTGAGGGCAGCCGTGAATAGAAGTAGCCGAACCTCTTGCTCTTCAACTCCCATTCCTGCACAAGGTACATAAGCGCGCCGATAAAGGCGAGGCCAAGAAAGGCATAGGCAAAAATGGTAATCCCTGCATGGACAGGCAGCCACCAGCTTTTGAGCACCGGCAGCAGCGGATTGATGTCCTTTGATACCATCGCGGAAATGAGAACCAGGACAGTAATGAGCATCGAGGTAAAGGTACCGAAATTCTTGACGGTGTAACGCCAGCGAAAAGACAGGTATGCCCACGTTAGAGCCCAGACAAAGAAGAAAACGGATTCATGCTCGCTGGTTATCGGAGTGTGTCCGGTAAGGATATAGCGGGTGATTATATACAGTGTCTGCAGAATTCCCGAGAGAACAAGGACATTTCTGGCGATTGTACGGATTTTTTCCTTCTGGTTGACAAAAAAGACCAGATAGAGGGCGGTAGAACTGACGGTGACCACAATAATAGCCTGGAACAGCAGATAATTAATTTCAGAAATCATTGTTCGCTATCTGGTTGTTGTTTGCAAGGACAAGGCATATCCTGCCCCGAAGAAGATGTTGCCGAGGGGGCTTGTATGGCGGCCATCACGTCATCAACATCCATGTTCTCAGGCAAAATCGTCCTCAGTTCTTTTTGCAGAGCGAACCAGTCCTGTTGACGTATCTGCGCTGCAATATCTAGCTGGAGAAGTTTTTCGAACACTGCCTTATGAGATTCCTGGGTGTTGCCGTCGCTAATAATTTTTCCCCTGACATACGACATCAATTCGATAAATTGCTGGTATTCCGGCCCGTATTCCTTCTCAAGCTTTTTACGCAGTTTTGAGGCAAGAGCGGGACTGCCGCCTCCGGTGGACACTGTAAGTAAAAATTTTCCGCGACGCACTTTGGCCGGAACCTGGAAAGTGCAGGCTTCGGGCTGGCTAGCGCTGTTGACCAGGATGGATTTCTCCCGCGCCTCGTCCACAATAGCCTGCTGAACAGCCCTGCTGCCTGTCGCCGCAAAAACCAGGAAAGCTCCGTCCATATCGCCCCTCTGATACGATCTCCGCAACCAGGTAATTTTCCCCGCCTCGGCCCTTTCTTCTATAACCGGAAGAACTTCAGGGCTGATAACGGAAACAGCGGCGCCGCAGGAGACAAGAGCATCAATCTTCCTGGCTGCAACTTCACCGCCGCCGAAAATCAGACAGATTCTGTTCTGTAAATCGAGGTTAACGGGATAAAGGTTCATATCTGAATAGTCTCTTATCTAGTGTCCCTGGACAGACACTACCTGACTTTAGCTGAGGACTTCCGGCGTATTCACCTGCCTGGACTATGTAATGTAAAGGTACAGCATTCCAGCCAGGCTGAGAGCCAGACAATAATACCCAAACCATTGTAATCTATTTTTCCGAACAATATCAAGCAGCAAAACAATTGCATAATATCCGGAAACGGCAGCAGCCACTGTTCCGGCAGCGATGCCGGCCATTGATTCCAAAGGTGGTGGACTGCCGACAAGATCCTCGAGATGCAGCACCATGGCGCCCAGAATCGCCGGAATGGACATGATAAAGGAGAACCGGGCCACAACCTGTCTGTCTATCCCCAACGCCATGCCGGCAAAGATTGTCGAACCGGAGCGTGACATACCGGGCAGAATAGCCAGGGCCTGGGCGCAACCAATCAAAAAGGCGTGTCTGCCCTGCAGAGGTATATTCCTAAGCCGCAGATATTTACTGGCAATCATCAATATTCCGGTGATACCGAGCATCACAAAAACCAGCAGCAGGTTAGAAAAGATACTCTCTATAGAGTCTTTGAGAAATAAGCCTACAATTATCGCAGGAATAAGCGATATGACGACAAAGACATTCCACCTGAGGCCCAACTGGACTCTTTCGCTGCGCTCTCCCGCCATATACTGAAAGGGCGCCGCAATCATCTCCATAATTTCGCTGCGAAAGACCAGTAGCACTGCAAGAAGAGACCCCAGGTGAAGAAAGACATCGAAAGCAACACCTTTTCCCTGAAAAGCAAGGAGCTCCGAGCCGATGACAAGATGCCCCGAACTGGAAATCGGCAAAAATTCCGTAAGACCCTGGACTATGCCAAGCACCACCGCTTTGAGTAACTCCATTTATCTCAAACTCTCTTTTGTTGTCTCTGCTGAGTGAATCGTTTTCCTGCATAAAGGAAAAAAGGTTCGAGGCACCAACCCGGCTGAGCCGGAAGCGCCTTGTGGGCATATGTAAACTCTTTGCTTTTTAAGTTCTCTTTTATCCGTCTTCTCGATTTTACGACATAGTTTCAGGAGAGGCACTAGTGGACGGTTCAAGGCTGAATCGGGGAAAAAACACCCCGCGCTCTTGTCATATTAACCATCAACAGAAAAAAGTGATTCGTGTTGACCCTATCGACGCATCTCTATAGTATTTTTTTCAGGTCTTTTTCAAGAACAGATTGAGGAATATATCCGGTGTACTTCTTAACGACATTGCCTTCTTTGTTAACCAGAAAGGAAACGGGAATCCCATATACTCCGCCGAAATCCTGCATAGTCCGGGCATCCGCCAGAGCTACCGGATAATTGATGGATTTCTTGTCTACAAATTTTCTGACAACTGCGGCACCACCCTGATCAACCGAGAATCCTATAACGGAAAAATCTGCCCTGCCGTATTTTTCCTGAAGCTTGATAAGGGTTGGTACCTCTTCCATACATGGCGGACACCATGTCGCAAAAAAGGTGAGGAGAAGCGCCTTGCCTTCAAAGGAGCTGCTGCTGATAGTATTTTCATTAAGTATATTGGGCAGGGCAAAATCGGGCATTTTGGTAGCACCCGATGCGGTGGTTGAATAGAGTAATGCCAACCCAATGAAGACCACCTGCAGAAATGCACTTTTCCTGATCCTACCGCTGCTGGATAAACAAAAACTATGTTTTGGGGAATTCAACATCTTTTCCTCGCTAAATATATTATATCAATAATGCAGACCACGTCCTCATATCGTAGTGCCGCTTTTTCAGGGAGTCAATCATTTATAGCCCTTGCCGGCTCTTTTGAGTACTCTTCTTCTTTTTTATTACCATGCCGGGATCAGCTCAGCCAGTCATATTCAGTGATGAGAAGCAAGAAAATGTTTTCAGATTTGGTGAACAAATGGTAAATACTTGATACACTGATTGGAACTTCCACACAAAGACCACAGATAATTCTGCAACCTCAGGTACTTATATGACCTTTAAAATGTTTCACAGCCCCATGACCGCAATACCGGCACTCCTCTTCACAATCCTGATGCTCTTCCCTCATGGAATTGCCAAAGCGCAACTGGTTGATCGCGTTGTCGCCGTAGTAAATGACGATATCATCACTCTTACGGAGTTACAGGAAAACGGTAGAGAATTTCTAGAGAAGATACAAGAGTCGGTCCCAGAGGATCAGCGCCGACAAGCACTGCGAGAAGCACAGGAAAGAATTCTGGCCAAACTGATCGACCAGCACCTGATTTCCCAGGAGGCGGCAAAGGTCAATATAGATTTATCCGATGCTGAATTCGAACAGAGTTTTGCCAGAAACCTGGAAAAAATGGGAGTGACGCGTCAGGAACTTCTCGCCAAGCTGAAAGCCTCCGGTCTTTCAGAAGAAAAATACATGGAAGATCAGCGCAATCAACTCCTCCGTGATAAACTCATCCTCTACGAGGTTCGCTCCAAAATCATTATCACCGATGAAATGATCAGGGAATATTACGCCGCCGAATACGCAGAGGAACTTCAGGACGGTGGCTACTATCTTCTGCAGATGGGTTTTACCTGGGGAGATTCCGAGGAGATGCGGCAATCACCAGGCTTGTTGATGGCAGATAAGGCACGTGCACGCAGGGAGGCTGTAGAAACTCGGCAGCAGCTTTTGGACGGAGCCGATTTTGCCGAACTTGCCAGACAGAAGTCTGATCTGCCATCCGCTGTCGATGGCGGCGACATAGGAATCTTTCAGGAAGACGAGATGGCCTTAACAATGCGCGAGGCAGTGGTCAAACTGAAGGCGGGAGAAATCACTCCTGTGCTGGAAACGCAAAATACCTTCCAGATCTTCAAGCTGCTTTCCCGACGCCAGGGAGAGGTAGTGCAACAGGTTCCTTTTGAGACTGTGAAAGAAGAAATTCGCAAAAAGCTTTTTGAAAGCGAGTTCAATAAGGAATACAGGAAATGGATTGAAGAAATGAAAAAGGCCGCATATGTAAAAAAGATGTTATAAAGAAAAGACAGGAGGTTTCATCCCTTTCATTTTCATCTGATGTTCAAGGACACGAGAATCATAATGACAGAGGATACACAAGATAAAACGGAATCCTTAGGCGAATATCTGCGTCGCTGCCGTAGAGAGAAAAATCTTTCCGTCGAAGACGTCAAGCAGGAATCCAGAATACCCGGAAAAACCCTGCAGGCCATGGAAGCCGATGACTACGCCATGCTTCCGGCCGATGCTTTTGCTCGGGGATTTTACGTACTCTATGCCAAAAACCTCAAACTCGACGCCCAGGACGTCCTGAGGAGGTTTGACCAGGAACGTCTGGCGAATCCGGATAATAGGAAATTTGCCTCTCCCTCGAAACAGGAAAAAGCAGTCAACACCATGGCCGCCAGGCCCTCCATGACCACTGGCGCAACGCTGGCTTTCAGCCTGGTGGTCATTGTTGCGGCAATAGCGTTGTTCAGCTGGTATTTTTCCTGGAATCCTGCAACATTCATCAGCTCGAAACTGCAGAACCTTCAGGAAGCCAGCACCGAACCCCAGGGTAAAGAAGGAGTTTCCGAAAGAGGGGTTACCAGAGAACAGTCCACTGAGAACCTCGCCGAAACCAACTATTTTCTCACCATAGATTTTCTTGAGGATACCGCCATTACCATCGCCGTTGACGGCAGTCTTCCGGAAAAGGAAGCATATACCGAAGGCTCCACCAGAAGCTGGTATGCAGATGAATCCATTTCCCTGATCCTGCCGGAATCGGCAGAGGTTGTGCTCTTTTTCAATGGGACTCAACTTGGACTGCCGGAGCCCGAAAACGGATTTATCACACTGGATCTCCCCTGAATACCAGCGCATCCACTTAAAGAGTTACCTTTTAAAATGTCCACCGTCAGCAAGGAAACAGATGCCATTGTTCTTGAATGTTTTGATCATGGCGAGTCTGACAAAATTGTCACCTTTTTCTCGGAAAACCATGGCCGGATAACGGGAATCGCCAAAGGCGCCAACCGCAGTAAAAAAAGGTTCCTCAACAAGCTTGAGCTTTTCTCTCATATTACCTTACGCTACAGTGAAAAGCAGCGATCTTCACTGGTCTTCATTGCCGAGGCGGAACTGCACAGCAGCCATATTCAGCTGCGCAGGAATTATGAGCGGTATATTGCAGCAACCTTTATTCGCGAAATCCTTCTCATCGCCACCACCGAAAGAGAGGAAGACAGGGAAATTTACAGCCTGCTGCTCTGGTCGCTGCAGGCCATAGACGAAGGCAGGGATCCTCTCGGCACCACTATTATCCTTCTACTGAGACTTTTTCAACGCCTGGGATATCAGCCCGCTCTGCTGGACTGCCGCAGTTGCGCCGCCCCATTCACCTCCAAAAGAAGCTACCGTTTTCACCATATGGCCGGAGGACTTATCTGTGATAACTGTGCCCGCGATGCGGCAGGAGGCGCCGCAGATCTATCGACGGGAACAATACGCATTCTGCAGTCTGCCATGAGCGAACCGGTTGAGCGCCTTCATAGACTGCACTTCTCCAGACAGGCGCAAAACCAGGCACTCACAATGCTGCACCGCTATGGCAGAAATATTTTTCAGCGGGAAATCCACTCCTGGAAGGCAATGCGCGGCTTAATGCAGTGAAAATATCCAGCGCAGGTATACTCAGACGCAAAATCTGATCTCACCGCTGTGCTCCGTGACCACCGAACCATCATCCAGTGTCATCTGCAGACCGCCATCGGGGGAAATGCCTGTTATTACGGCGGAATATTGCGGGGAATTGATAACATCATGGCCGAAAACAACCTTTTGCCCCACTATGTCGGAGAGTTCTTTCCATCTCTCGATAATCGGATGAGAAAATGAGCTGTCCTCCTGCAACCACTCAGTCTGCCGTGCCTCCACAAAGTAGAGAAGGCCGATATTCCAGGCGAGCTTGGCAATAAAGTTGAGACTAAAGCCCTTGAGATCTATCTCCTTTGCCACTCTGTTGCGCAGCGAGGTGGCAATATCACGCAATTCTCCTGGAAAGTCACGGTTATTGACGTTAATGCCAAAGCCGACAAGGTGGAACTGCTCGCCCCAGCGCGGTCCGGTGTAGCTTTCAATGAGAAAACCGGCGACCTTGACACCCTCTATCAGTACATCGTTTACCCAGCGCAGAAAGGTCTTATTGCCGCCAATCTCCAGACGTACGGCTTCACAGGCGGCAATGCCTACAGCGAGGGAGAGGAGCATGGTGGATCGCGGCGTCAGAGTATTGGCATGAAGAAGACAGCCCCACAGGCCCCCTCTCGGTGCATGCCAGTTTCTGGTGAACCTGCCCTTGGGACCGGTAAGGGTCTCCGCTACAATTATTCTGCCGTTCGGCACCGCCTTACCGCTTTTCTCCAAAGAATCAATATAGCGCCGGCCATGATCCATAGCCCGCTGTAGATATGGATGACACTCCACGGAGGAGCCGACAAAGGCGCCGTAGCGCATGATCTCATCGGCAACATCGCCCAGTGCGCCACTGCGGCGTTCCGGCAATTCGACCTCCTGCAAGTAGCGAAGAATTTCCTCAGCCGTCAACTCGAGATTTATCATGGGAATTAGTACCTTACAGATTGTCTTCTTGTTTTCTTGCAAGAAAATAATCTGCCTTAAGGTTCTTATCCAGCTCAGCTGGGTTAATTGTTCTTATCCCAATCTGCCTTAACCCGGTTGATTATCTTCTGTATCAAAGGAACCTTATCATTTGCACATACTCCAATAAGGGGAGTGCCCTGGTCGACGGATATTCCGGGTTTGAAATACACCGAATGGATAACTCCCGGCTCCCCTTCATAATAGATCGGAGTGTCCCGCTTCATCAGCGACATGGTAAGAATTTCATCGCCCGGAGCAATGGAGACGGAGCGGGCGCCCTTTTTCTCAATTCTTGCCTGGACATCCAGGGCAAAGAAATACTTGGCCCTTTCCGGTGCAGTGAAAAGATAAAGGACTTCCTGGAGGATGTTTTCGATAATCTCCTTTTTCTTCAGGGGATGACGGATGGTCATCAATTTTTCCCCGGCTTCGACAAACTGACCCTCCAGATCGGCGTTCAAATATGAGATGGTGCCGTTTATCTGAGAGTGAACCAGCTTGGGATTTCGTTCCCTGTTAATCTCATAGACAGCCGTACCGGGTATATGGTTCCATTCGCCGCCCGGCGAGTCCACCCCGTCGCCTTCGGCCACCTTAAAGGTGACCACTCCGGTATGTATTGCATTAACATCAATGTAATCATAGGGATCAGAGCGGTATTTCCCTATCAGTTCATCAAAATTTATTTCTTTCGACATAGCCAACCCTTGTGGTATTTCACTTGATGACCTTTTTGCTGGAGCTTGGGTATGCAAGTTTATTTATAACATTTTTCAACACGGTAGATTTATATACCTATAGAATATAGCCATGGCAAGTTTAAATCTTTCATTGACGGCGTCGCGATAAGCACCCGTAAGGGCATAAGCTCCGACTTCGGGAAAGCTCGATCTCCCGCGTTGCAGGTTTTCACCCAGCCATCTGACATCATGGAGACCAGATTATCTCTATTGATTTGTTGCAATCATACAGTAAATTGCATGTGGGATGGCCGCTTACTATTGCCGTGTCTGACTTAACGATGCATGCTATCATGATAACCGTTAAGAAAAAATACTCCACATAAACATTATGAGAAAAATAGCTTTTGGATATTCAACCCGCTGCAATATCAAATGCAGTCACTGTGTAGCCGCAGGCGAGGCACCGGAAACCACCAAAATGGAACCGGCCGCTGCACAAAGAGCTATCCGTGATCTGGCGGAGGCAGGTGTAACCGGGATCAGTTTCACCGCCGGTGAACCTTTTATCTATTTCGACGATCTACTTGAGCTGGTGGCACTATGTCGCGAACTCAGGATATACAGCAGGATCGTTACCAACTGCTCCTGGGCCACCAGTGCAGAAGTCGCGCAACACAAACTGGATTCCCTCAAACTCTGCGGGCTCTCGCAACTGCGCATGAGCTACAGCAGGTGGCATCAGCAGCATGTCCCTCGTCGGAATATTATCCACGCCGCCAATGGGTGCAAGGCATCCGGAATCGATTATTTCGTCTCTTTCGTAACCGATTTCTCAGAAGAAGATGATGCATATGAAGATTTTCTGCGGTACAATCAACTGAAATTTTTTCCCGAACCGGTTATCTATGCAGGACGGGCAAACAGCTTCGGCAGGCCGGCGATCTTCACCGATTATCAGGCTAATCGCTGCGCCATGAACCCTTATCTTGCGCCCGATTTCAACATGTATGCCTGCTGCGATGCCGGCAGCCATTTCAACACAACCAATTTTTTTCTCCTCGGCAGCCTCAAAGAACATAGTGCAGACGAGCTTTTTAAAAAACTGGAAAGCAATGCGCTGTATACCTGCATCCGAAATCAGGGAATTACCACAATAGCCGGTTTTGCCGGATTTAAGGCGCGGGAGATTGTCACCTATCGTAAATGCGAGCTTTGTCGGAAAATGTTTGATTCTCCGGAGATGCTGAAGATGCTTGTCCGGGCCGGCGCTGGTGAGCTGCAGGGCTGGAGTCGATAATAGAGTGGCGGACACGTAAGCCTTCCCCTTCTATCCAAACCGTGTCCTGAGCGCGTTCATCTATTGACATTCTGCCGCCGGCATAGAATATTGCATATTTTTCCGCTCCGTCTTACCAGTATTTAAAGAGATTTACTGGAATACGATGATCTCATAAAAGATAATCTCTTAAAAAATTACCACGATGCCAGATGGCTCCAAAAACCAGCAACGCTGTGGATCGGGCTATCTTGAAGTCGGAGTTTATACCCGTACGGGGTGCTTTTCGCGACACCATCATAAATAACAAGCTCATGACAGATAAGCCTAAAGATACCCTTTTTCAGGTGGATTCAGTGCAGGAAGATTTTATCTTTTCCGAACGGGTGGTCGAAGTTTTCGACGACATGCTCGATCGTTCCATCCCCTTTTACCATGAAGTCATCCAGGCCACGGCTAATCTGCTGCAGAGGCTTCTCAGAGATGATGACCGGATAGTGGATCTTGGCTGTGCCACCGGCACGACATTGCTGGAATTCTGCAGGCTGATTGCCAATGATTCGATCCGCTATCTTGGCGTGGACAACTCCCCCGCCATGCTGGACAAGGGCCGGCTCAAGGCGGAGTTGTACAGCAAAAAGAAAAAAATCGAGTTTCTCGACCAGGATATCATGAACATTTCGCTTCCGGACACCGGCGTCTTCATCCTCAACTATACACTCCAGTTTATCCGACCGGTTCTGCGGCAGGAGTTTCTACAAAGAGTTTTCGATAACCTGCGGCCCGGCGGCGTGCTCATCCTTGGAGAAAAAACCATACGCCACGATCCTCTCCTCAACAGGATTTTCATTGATCTCTACCATCAATACAAGCGGCAAAAAGGATATTCCGAGTTGGAGATAGCCAAAAAACGTGAAGCGCTTGAAAATGTATTGATCCCTTTTTCCATCGAGGAAAATAAAACTATTCTGAAAAAGGTGGGTTTCCAATCCATCGAAAGCTACTTTCAGTGGTTCAACTTCGTTTCCTTTGTCGCCATAAAACCAACGGGAGCCATTTCCTGATGGATTATCTCGCCAAGCTTCCCGTTTCACCATTCCATGATACTATCGTTGCGGAACACAAGGCAAAGCAGAAGTGGGTGAACCAGAAAAAGAAAGGCTTTCTGCGCTACCGTGAACCCTGCGAGGCGCTTTCCCGCTTTCGGGCACGACATGTGGACTGCAGCGGAGAGACAGTTATCATCGGTGACAAAGAAGAGGTAGAGAAACAGGAGCAGCAGTGGATCAGGGAAAACCTGGAGGCGTTCATGCCCTGGAGGAAGGGTCCTTTTTCGATCTTCGGAACCGATATAGATGCGGAATGGCGCAGTGAGAGAAAATGGCAACGCCTGGTGCCGCGGCTGCCTGATCTTCAGGGAAAGGTGATCGCCGACATCGGCTGCAGCAATGGCTACTACATGTTTCGCATGGCGCCCTACAATCCCGCCATTATCGTGGGGTTTGAACCCTCGGTGCAGCATTACTACTGCTTCCAGGCCCTGAGAAACATGGCAGGGCTGAGGAACCTGCATATCGACCTGCTCGGTGTGGAACATATCGGACTTTTCCCGGAAATCTTCGATGTGATTTTTCTTATGGGAGTTATTTACCACCGCTCATCTCCGGTCGATGTCCTCAAAGAGATATTCAAAGCCCTCAAGCCCGGCGGTACCCTACTCCTCGAATCACAAGCCATCCCCGGCGAGGAGCCTTATGCCCTCTTTCCGGAAAAGACGTACGCCAAAGTGCCGGGCACCTATTTTGTCCCTACCGGAAAGTGCCTTCAACACTGGATGCAACGTGCTGGATTTGAGGATGCCCAGCTCTTTTGCTCCCATCCCATGTCGGAAAAAGAGCAGCGCAGAACCAAATGGATGACTTTCGAGTCTTACAGCGATTTTCTCAATCCCCAGGATTCATCACTCACCATAGAAGGTTATCCGGCACCTTTTCGGGTCTTTCTCTGCGGAACCAAATAATGATCGGGTTATTACGCATCCTGGGTATTTTCGCAATCTCGGGAAAATGCAGGCACCAATCAAGGGACAAAAGTAAAGAACTCCATTGCCTTTCGAGGAAACAGGATATACAATTCCACAACATTTATTCTCAGCTGAACGCCTTGGAATTTTTAATCATGTGAACTATACGTTTTTTTTAATCTTAATTGTAACAGGAGTCGATATATGGACAAATCAAACTGCACCCTCTATCACGGCGGCCTCAAAGGCGCCGAAGCCACCTTTGGTGAAATGGCCGAAAAATATGGCATGAAGGAGGTTATCTATACTTTTGAGGGACATAAACTCAACAGGGACAAAAACAGTGTGGTTCTCAGCCAGGACGAGCTCGAGCGCGGCGACATCAGCATGGAACTGGCTTCCCGCATGCTCAATCGAACCTATTACGAAACAGATAAAATCAGAAAAGTCCTGCAGACCATTTTCCATATGGTGAACAGCGGTCATCAGATATTTGTCATAGGAACAATACAGGAAGGCGGGTCCGTGAAAGGCGGAACCGGTTGGGCCGTTGAACTTGCCAAGATGTTCAACCGTCCGCTGCACGTTTTCGACCAGCCTTCCAAAAAGTGGTTTACCTGGAAGGATGGCGGCTGGCAGGAAAATAGCCCGAAGATCGAATACGATACCTTTGTCGGTTCAGGAACGAGGTATCTCAGCGATGCGGGCAGAGAAGCCATACAAAAGCTCTATGCGGACTCTTTTGGCGAGGAGTGATTTTGCCGGCAGCTCACAGAGGTTGGAAATACACAAGCCCGGCTCATTCCGAGACGGGCTTTTTCTGCATCAAGCCGGTGCGGAAAGATCAGGCATCCAGATTGACTACTATCCGTCCCTTCTGTTGTCCCTGAAGGATCAGACCAATATGGTGCTCAAGCCCCTCCATGCCAATCTCTTCACAGATGTCCTTCAATGCTTCCGTTTTCCATTTATCTCCTAAAAGATCCCAAATTTCCCGACGAAGGGGCATGGGGCAATTCTGCGAATCTATTCCTATCAGCCTGACACCGCGCAGAATAAAAGGATACACGGTAAGGGGCAGATCGGGGGAGGCGACATTGCCGCAGCAGGTAACAGTCCCCAGGGGCTTTGTCGACTTGATCGCCGTGACCAGTATGTCTCCGCCTACAGTATCGATGACTCCGGCCCAGGTTGTCTTGAGCATGGGTTTACCGCTGTCGTCCCGAGCCTCATCCCTGCCGATGACCCGGTGTGCTCCGAGCTTCTTCAGGAATCTCTTGCCTTGAGGTTTGCCGGTTACGCCAACTACCCTGTAGCCCAGTTTTGCCAGCAGGGAAACTGCCAGAGAACCCACCCCGCCGGAAGCTCCGGTAACGAGGATTTCACCGTCTTCAGGGGATACATCCTGCACCAGGGCATGAACTGACAGTGCCGCCGTAAATCCCGCGGTTCCAAAAATCATGGCTTCGCCCAGACTGAGGCCTTTCGGCTTTCTCACGACCCATTCAGCCGGAACCCGGATGTACTGCTCAAATCCCCCGCAGGTATTCATACCGAGATCATAACCGGTGACCAGCACTTCGTCCCCTTTCCTGAACTCGCTATTCTCACTCTCCACCACGACTCCAGAGGCATCAATACCCGGGGTATGTGGATATTTTCGGGTAACACCTCGGTTGCCGCTGGCCGAAAGAGCATCCTTATAATTCAGAGATGAATATTTTACCCGTATCAGAACTTCGCCTGGCGGAAGATCCTTCACCGCCTTCTTCTTAATATTCAGTTCGAATTTTCCGGGGGTGATTTCCTCAACGACCAGTGCCTTAAATATTTTGTCATTGATTTTCACTCTTTTCTATTCTCCACTATCTATAGTTATCCTCAAAAAAAATCTACCATTTTGGAATTTACAGTAATCGGGAGCCGGTAAAGCTCTCTAAAAAAATGTATTTATCTATTCTAGTATAATTCGATCCACTTTTCCAGCATAAGTTCAAAACATTGGTCATTGTCGATCTTTCAGAGATCTGCTATTTCATCCAGCGTCGTGATTAGCTGACCACACTCAATGTCGCTACCTACTGTAATCCTGAGAAATTGATCAATTCTAGGCTGCTTAAAATGCCTTACGAGAATATTTTTACGACGTAATGCGCTGCTTAACTCCAGCGCATCGCAACGTTCATTTCGTGCAAATACAAAGTTAGCCCGCGATGGCAGGACCTCGAATCCCCGTTTCGTCAGTTCACTGGTCAGCCATTCCCTGGTAGTAATGATCTTCTTCCGGGTAGTTTCAAAATGCTGTCGATCAGACATTGCCGCCGCACCTCCATAGATGGCAAATCTATCGAGAGGATAGGAGTTAAAACTGTTCTTCACCCTCTCCAGAGCCTCGATCAGGTTCTTTTGTCCAATGGCAAAACCAACGCGAAGTCCGGCAAGAGAGCGGGATTTCGACAAGGTCTGGATAACAAGGAGGTTGTCGTATTTGTCAATCAGCTCAACAGCGGATTGCCCGCCAAAATCAATATAGGCCTCGTCGATAACCACTACTGATTCCCGGTTCGCCTGCAGCAGTGATTCAATCTGCTGCAACTCGAGAAAGCATCCGGTTGGGGCGTTGGGGTTGGCAAAGAGGATGCCGCCATTGTCGCGCATATAGTCTTCAATCCTGATCGTAAAGTCCTCTGCCAGTGGAATCTCACAACATTCGACATCATAAAGACCGCTGTAGACAGGATAGAAACTGTAAGAAATATCGGGGCAGAGAAGAGGCTTTTTCTGTTTCAGCAGAGCCTGGAAGGTATGGGCAAGCACCTCATCGGATCCATTGCCGACAAAGACACTGCTCCTGTCAATGTGATAAAATTCGGCTACGGCATTTCGCAGATGCTCCGATTCCGGATCGGGATAGAGACGCAGAGCATCACCTGCCTGTCTTTCCATTTCCCGCAGGGCAAGGGGTGATGGACCATAGGGGTTTTCGTTGGTGTTCAACTTGACAAGGTTCTCAATTTTCGGCTGTTCACCCGGCACATAGGGCTCCAACTTTTTTACCTTTGAACTCCAATACTTGCTCATCTGCCTGTTCCTTTTTCGTTTGCTCTTTTCAAAGCTCTGCTTCTCACTAACGCCGGTAAAGGCAAGTAAGTACCTTGGATGCATATCCAGCTCGACAATTTCAAATGCGTTCCTCCTTTTCTTGTTCTTATGACAGAAGTTAAGGAGTAAGGTACTAAGTAGCTGGAATTTATCAATCACAATCGCAGTAGCCGACTAAACTGCCATTGAAAGTAACCAGGATATTAATTTTTGCCATCATTTTCGACCTTCGGATGAATCCACCTTGATCTTTTTCGGCCATTCGCTACAATCTAACAAGGTACTTGAAGTATTTTCCTCGTCCGTACCGACTCAGAAAAGAACAAGCAGTTGTTCTTCAGCATGGTCCCATAACGATAGCCAGTCAACATTAAATTAGACTTTCTGTATGTTTTTGGCGACCAACCTGACAGACAAAGCCTGGATAAAAAGGCTCAGCAGCAAAATTTTCTGTTGGACCCATATTATCCTTAAGACAGATAGATTACAGACGAAACAGGGGCCCCGAAAATGCACTGGAAACAATTTCTAACTCCCGCTCAATCACTTGATAGTGAAGAAGTGCGGGAACTGCAAAAAAACTCAACTGAAGAAATTCAGTTTCTTGACGTCCGCCAACCTTCGGAATATCGAATTTCCCATATTCCGGGAGCCAAACTTATTCCGCTACCGCAACTGGCGGGCTCGCTCGATCAGCTTGATCGGCAGAAACCCGTGGTGGTCTACTGAGCCATCGGCGGGAGAAGCCGCGTGGCGGCTCAACAGTTGGCAGGCAAGGGATTTAAGGAAGTCATAAATCTCAAAGGCGGTATGAAGGCCTGGGATGGACATGAGGCTGTCGGTGCAGAAGACCAGGGGCTTGAGCTTTTTCACGACCTGGGATCCGCCGAGCAGGTTCTGAGGACAGCGTATTCGCTGGAACAGGGTCTCGAGGATTTTTACCTCCGCATGATGGAGAAGGTTTCATCCCCTGAGGTAATCGGACTTTTTAAAAAACTTGCCGGTATCGAGGAGATCCATAAGGAAATTCTTTTCGATGAATACATCAGACTTACAGGTGCCGATGACCTGAGCGTATTCGAAGAAAATCTGGAACAGGATGCTCTTGAGGGGGGAATGACAACAGATGAATACCTGCAGCGTGTCAACCCGGACTTTGAAAAAATTGATGAAGTGATCGGTTTGGCTATGTCGATTGAAGCACAAGCCCTTGATCTGTATATGCGCGCTTTGCAAAATACCAGCGACAGCCAGAGCAGAAAAATGCTGGAACGCATTGCCGGCGAGGAGAGATCTCACCTTGAACAGCTGGGATCACTCATGGATACGGTCCTGGAGAAGGCCGATGAGTAAAAAGCTTGTGTTGGCCGGCGGCGGGCATGCCCATATGAAAATTCTTGCCAACCTGAGGAATCTCAAGGATGCCGGCTACCTGGTGACCGTGATCCAGCCCTCTGCCTATCACTACTATTCGGGAATGGGTCCGGGAATGCTAAGCACTCACTACAGCCCGGATCAAATACGTTTCAAAACCCGCTTTGTCGTAGAGCGCCAGGGATGTCGTTTCTTCAAGGCCAAGGTCACCGGCATCAATGCAGACCAGAAGACAGTACTCACTGATACCGGAGAAACGATTCCCTATGACGTTCTGTCCTGCAATGTCGGCAGCTATGTGCCGTCATTGCCGATTGAAGGCTCCAGCAAAAATATTTTTTCAGCAAAACCGATCGAGAGGCTTTTGGAAGCACAGCAGAAGATTATCGCCAAATGCAACAGCAACTCCATCGCCATTGGTGTGATAGGCGGCGGTCCTGCCGCTGTAGAAATAGCAGGCAATGCCTATCACCTGGTGCGTACTACAGGGTGCAAAAATATCACCATCAGACTTTTTGCCGGAAAGAAACTGATGGAGGGTTACAGCCGATCAATTCAGAAAATTATCCGTAAAACCTTTCAGCACCGGGATATCATTATCGACGAATCGGGCTACGCCGCAGCGATTAATGATGGCACCATCATTCTTGAAAATGGTCAGCGATTTTCCTCGGACATTATTTTTCTGGCCATCGGGACCAAGCCGTCGCCCCTTTTTGCCGACTCCGGACTGGCAACAGGTCCCGATGGAGGTCTGCTGGTCAACGAATTCCTGCAAGCTACTGAAAACAAGAGTATATTAGGAGGTGGAGACTGCATTAGCTTTTCGCCAGAACCTCTGGATAAGGTGGGTGTCTATGCGGTACGGCAAAATCCTGTTTTGCTCCACAACATACAGGCTGTTCTGAACAATGTTCCTTTGAAAAAATTTCAGACTGGAGGAAAGTACCTGTTGATCTTTAACCTGGGTGAAAAAATAGGCGCGTTACAGAAAGGCCCCATAACCTGGGGAGGCAAGAGTGCTTTTTTTATCAAGGACTACATAGACAAAAAATTTATGCATCGATTTCAGGCACTGGAAAAATGACATTCCCCTTCTTTTTTGTAGTGTTTCTTCAATAATGAACAATTAGCACCTGAAACCTTTTCTCCGGTTAGCCTGTCCTTTCTAAACAGGACAGCTTCGCTACCTCCCGGTTATAACGATAATTAGAACCTTACGGATTTTTTTCTTGTTATTTTTTGCAAGAAAATTATCTGTCTAAAGGTTCTTAAACCTCTCAAGGGAGTACTGTGAAGAGTCCAGCTCAGCTGGGTTAGGATATTCCTACAGTTTTTAGCCGTGGCACCGGTATTGCAACATCTCCCGGTAAACGCCACTATTCCCTGAAGGAGGTCCGATGAACGCAATTATTGACACTACACTTCGGGAAGGGGAACAGACACCCGGTGTCCGGTTTTCTCTCGTAGAAAAAAAGCAGATTATCGACGGCCTGGTGGCAGTGGGGATCGGTGAAATCGAAATCGGCATCTCCTCTTCGCTGATCAGCTGTCCTCCCAACCTGATCGATTATTGCCAAAGAGTCCACCCCAAGCTTATCTGCTCCCTCTGGTGCCGCTGCAATAAAGACGATATCCGCTTTGCAGCCACTATCAGGCCCGATATTCTTTCTCTGTCTATTCCGGTGTCGGATATTCTTATTCGGGATAAAATGGGAAAGGACAGGGAATGGATCGCCAACCGGCTGACTACAAGCATTGACCAGGCAAAAAGAATGGGGATGCCAGTTGCCGTCGGTTTCGAGGACGCTACCAGAGCGGAGAAAAGCTTTCTCCTGCGCATGGCGGCACTGGCCGAGTGTCACGGAGCATTACGTATCCGTCTGGCCGATACCATAGGAACATCCACACCGCAGGAAATCATCGAATGCGTCAGCGCCGTTTCAGTGATTCTCAAACGGTGTGAAATAGCGATACATTGCCACAACGATCTGGGCATGGCTACCGCCAATGCCCTTTCCGCCCTGGAAAACGGTGCAACCAGCGCCGATGCCACAATACTTGGCCTGGGAGAAAGATGCGGGTGCACGAGCCTTGAGGAACTTGCCGGCATTTTGAAACTGAAAAAGAATATCCCATTCAATCTAAAAGCCATACGTCCCCTTTCCCGATATACCGCGAAGATAGCAGGAAGAATAATACCACCCAATCGTCCCCTTACCGGAGAGGATATCTTCACCTGCGAAACAGGACTTCATCTCCATGGGCTCTACAAGAATCCGGCGACATACGAGCCATATCCTCCCGAGACTATCGGCGCTACTCGCAAGCTTGTTCTCGGCCCAAAAGCCGGCAGAAGAGCAATCAAGGCACATCTGGAAGCACAGGGACATCGGGTCGCAGGAGTCATTGACGAGAGGAAGCTGAAATCAATCAGGAGCTTTCTGGCCAGCAACAGCTTGAATGACCCCGCATGACAACTCTTTTAACACAAGCTTATACGAAAAAAACCCCTGGCTTCTGGGGAAGCAGGGGCTTTTTCATAAATACGGCTGAGAATTCTCAGCCATGGTTGAAGTCAGCTTCCAAAAAACCGAAAACTGAGTCAAGGCTTTTCCCTTCACCTGAAATTACACGGCATCCTCGCCGCTTTCACCGGTCCGAATTCTCACAACATTTTCAACGGGCAGGACAAATATTTTACCGTCTCCAATTTTATTGGAATTGGCAGCATCACGGATAGTCATCACCACCTTGTCGGCAATGTCTTCCGTGACAACCAGTTCAATTTTCGTCTTAGGATTAAATTCTACCTGATACTCCGCTCCCCGGTAGATTTCCTTATGGCCCTTCTGTCTCCCATATCCTTTTACTTCGGAGACCGTCATTCCCGTAATACCGAGATCGTTCAGTGCCTCCTTTACGCCTTCGAGCTTGAAGGGTTTTATAATCGCCTCTATTTTTTTCATGATACATCTCCTTTCGTAACTATTCAGGCTGTTCCGCATTGTATTATTTGGCCAACCCCTTCGTAACTGTTTAGCAGGGCACCATTTGCCCATAAGCAGGGCGGTTAGCTATACATTGGGTATGCTGGACGCCTGATCATGGACAGGTAAGCGTAGACTCCGGATGGTGTACTGCTGAATAGTTATCTCCTTTCAGTCTTTGGTGAATTCCGGGTAGGCATCGAGGCCGCATTCGGAAATATCGCAACCTTCAAGCTCTTCCTCTTCACTCACACGAATCCCCATAACGGCCTTGATTATCAGCCAGGTGATAAAACTCGTACCAAAAACCCAAGTGAAGATGACGACTATTCCGATGAGCTGGGCAACGATTGAACCTTCAGGATTGGTAAAGGAAACGGCGAGAAGCCCCCATATTCCCACGACTCCGTGCACGGAAATCGCACCTACCGGATCATCGATTTTTGCCTTGTCGATGAAGACGATGGCGGCAACGACAATCAGACCACCAATAGCACCGACTATAGTGGCAAGCAGAGGACTGGGAGTAAGCGGTTCAGCGGTAATAGCCACCAACCCGGCAAGAGCCCCGTTGAGCGCCATGGTGAGATCCGCTTTACCGAACCAGGCACGGGAGAAAAGCAGTGCGGCGACAAGACCACCTGCAGCGGCGGTATTGGTATTGACAAAAACCATGGCTACCGCATTGGCCTCCTCTATGTTGCTGATCTTCAATTCGGATCCGCCGTTGAATCCGAACCAGCCTAACCAGAGGATAAAGGTTCCCAGAGTCGCCAGCGGCAGGTTGGCGCCGGGGATGGCATTTATTCTTTCCTTAACATATTTTCCTGCTCGGGGACCAAGCAGCAGTACTCCGGCAATAGCGGCCGAGGCTCCGCAGAGATGTACGACGCCGGATCCGGCAAAATCGAGAAACCCCAGACCGTCGAGAAAACCGCCGCCCCACTTCCAGTATCCCTGGACTGGGTAGATAAAGCCGGTCATCACCACGGCAAAGATCAGAAAAGCCCAAAGCTTCATGCGTTCGGCAACGGCACCGGAGACAATCGACATTGCCGTGGCCACAAAGACAACCTGAAAGAAGAAATCAGACATCTTGGAATAGTAGGTCGCTCCGCCGCTGGCCAGGACATCATCGACACCATTGTCGGGACCGAGGAAGAAGCTGAGACCCGGAATGACGCCATTGCCGTCACCATACATGATGTTGTAGCCGACAACCATATACATGATGCAGGCGATGGAATAGAGCGCCACGTTTTTGGTTAGTATCTCGACGGTGTTCTTGCCACGCACAAGACCAGCCTCCAGCATGGCAAAACCTGCCGCCATCCACATGACCAGCGCACCGGACATGAGAAAGTAGAAGGTATCAATCGAATAGGCGAGATGTATCACGGTATCGCCAAGACTTCCATCCTCCGCCAAAGCCGGAAATCCGGCAGCCAGAACTGCGAAAAAAGCGGCCCCGCCCCAATAGGTTTTAGGTTTCATTCGTATTCGTACTTTCACAACATGTTCCTCCTGAAGAATTAATTTTTACCTGCCTGCATAAAGCAGATAATTTTGCACGGCAAATTTTCTGAGTTCCCTGTTTACAAGTGGCATGCCAGATGAGGCGATTTCTGATTTAACTCTATTTTTCAAACACTTGAATATCTCACTGGCGTTGTGCTCATTTTACCCAAAAGGTATTTCGATACATATTTGTAGTTTGTTTTTTCGATATATGACATTTTTGAAATATTTTACACAACGCCCCCTCTACCCACTCCCGAAACCGCAATCTTTTTACTCAGATATATAATTGATTGTACGAGGAATTATAACCAAAACAAGCTGACGCCCCCAACAGCCAGGCAAGACAAAGAGAGATCACCGACACGCTGCCACAAGGGCACCACCGCCCCGGCATAAATCTTAACGAAAGGAGCCATATCGACTCAGGCCGTATTTTTTGATACGATAGCCCATCTGCCGCTGAGTCAGCCCGAGTTCCCGGGCGGCCCTGGCCTGGACCCAGCCGTTGCGCATCAAAGCAGATTCAATCTCCTCGCGCTCAATCTGCGAAAGGGATCTGCCCGAGGACGACTCCACCCGCTCAACATTTCCCAAGAAAGGCACATTTCCCTCGACAGCGACCTTGCGCCTCCCGCCGTGCCGGATATTAGGGGGCAGATCCTTAAGGGTAACGCGCTCCCCCTCAGCCAGGATCACCATACGTTCGACCAGATTCTGCATCTCGCGCACATTGCCGGGCCAACTGTAGCTCATCAGAAAATCAAGGAGTTCAGATGTCATCTTCACATCCTTGCCGTTTCTCTGATTGCTCTTCAGCAGGAAGTGATTGAACAACAGGGGAATGTCATCCTTTCGCTGTCGCAGCGGCGGCAACAGGATTGGCACAACATTGAGACGGTAATACAAATCCGCCCGAAACTTCCCACGAGCAACGGCATCCTCAAGACTGACATTTGTGGCGGCAACCACACGCACGTCAACCTTGAAAGTCCTGGTCCCCCCTAAGCGCTCAAACTGCCTCTCCTGAAGGACGCGCAAAATCTTAGCCTGCAGAGAGAGCGGCATCTCTCCTATTTCATCAAGGAAAATCGAGCCGCTGTCCGCCAGCTCAAACCTTCCCGGCCTGGTGGCATGAGCTCCGGTAAAGGCACCCTTCTCATGACCGAAAAGCTCGCTCTCAAGCAGCGTCTCCGGCAATGCGGCACAGTTAATTTTAATAAAAGCCCGGCTTTTCCTCTCACTGCTCTCATGGATCGCCCGGGCTACAAGCTCCTTACCCGTTCCTGACTCTCCGAGCAGCAGGGCGGTGGCGTCGCTTTTCGATATCTTATCGATAATACCGAAAACCTCCTGCATGGGCTTTGAGTGGCCGATGATAAAATGTCCGTCATGAATACGGTGTATTTTCGCCTTGAGCGACCTGTTCTCCTCCACAAGCCTTGCCTCTTTTTTTCCAATCTCCCTGTGCAGGGTAATAAATTGAGCCATCAAAGTAGCAAGAACCGTTAGAAAACGAATATCTTCTTCAAAAGACACATCATCTCCAAACAGACGATCGACCGTCAGAACACCGGCAGGACCGCCGCTCACCATTACCGGGACCCCAAGGAAAGAAACCTTGTCGCGCGATACCGCGTTTCTCGCCCCGGTTCTGTTGAGAAAAAGCGGCTCGCTCTTAATATCCGGCACCACAAAAGGCGAACGGGTCCTGAAAATCTGCCCGATCACACCTTCATCAGGCTTATAGACTCCCCGTACCTCTTCAGCCTCCGAAAGGCCGCACGATGCAGTAATGACAAGGCTTCCTCTAACCGTGTCGTAGAGCAACAACGTGGCTCTCTGCATTTTCAGCGTTTCGTTGACAACCTCAAGAATACTTTCCAGAGTCATCTCCAGATCAGCCGCATTGCCGATAAGTTCCGTTATTCTATGAAGGGCCAGCAACTCCAATCCCTGCGTTTCCGTTCCGGCCCGTACCCCCCTGAAGTCGACAGAATTCATCTTTCCTCCTCAAGCGCATCAGCACTTTTTAATATGTATCGTGACAACACATTAGCAATCCCTGTACCACCAGTATATATAGCTGTTTTATATGATTTTATTCCCATACACCCCGGCATAGACACTGATATTTTCGCATTTATTTTACATTTTTGTGTCATCATACAATCACTCTATTACCTAAATAATAAAATGTTCAATGGGTACGTTTTTGTATGATTTTTACAAAATGGATTCCACTGTCGCTTCGTCCTGCAACCATCTCCGGCTCTATGACGACGGCCATATCTTTGTGTTTTCGTGATTATTGCAAACAGCACATAACTGGCACATCCCTTGCTCAACACACCTCAAACGACACCTGCCAAGCCTTCCTCTGTCGTACTTCAACAACAGAGGTATTTGTCATCCTGCCTTGGCAAGGAATCACTACAAGGAGAAAACCATGAGAAAGGTCGCTATCTACGGCAAAGGCGGTATCGGAAAATCCACAACCACACAGAATACTGTGGCTGGTCTTGCGGAAATGGGCAGAAAGGTAATGGTGGTGGGCTGTGATCCGAAAGCGGACTCAACCCGCCTGCTTCTCGGAGGTCTGGCACAAAAATCCGTTCTCGACACCTTGCGGGAAGAAGGTGAAGATGTCGAACTCGACAATATCAGAAAAGCCGGCTTCGGCGGTTCGTGGGCTGTCGAGTCCGGGGGACCGGAGCCGGGAGTCGGCTGCGCCGGCCGCGGCATCATAACCTCAATCAACATGCTTGAATCTTTGGGCGCCTATGATGAAAGCGAAGGGCTCGATTATGCCTTCTACGATGTTTTAGGCGATGTGGTCTGCGGTGGATTCGCCATGCCGATCAGGGACGGCAAGGCCGAGGAGATCTACATAGTCTGTTCGGGTGAAATGATGGCGATGTATGCAGCCAACAATATCTGCAAAGGTATTATGAAATATGCCCAATCCGGCGGAGTACGGCTCGGCGGACTTATCTGCAACTCAAGGAATGTAGATAACGAAAAGGAAATGATCGAAGAGCTGGCTAAAAAAATCGGCACTCAGATGATCTATTTTGTTCCCCGTGACAATGATGTCCAGCGTGCTGAAATCAACCGGAAGACCGTGATCGAGTGGAAGCCCGACGCCGCTCAGGCCGAAGAGTACCGCGGACTGGCCAAAGCCATTGACGGAAACACCACATTCGTCATACCTAAGCCCCTGGAGATCGAGGAGCTTGAGCAGCTTCTTCTCGATTTTGGACTTCTGGCCGCATAATTACCACTTACCCTATTAGGAGATAAGCCCAATGATGATCATGATCAGAGCCATTGTACGACCGGAAAAAGCCGACAACGTCCTGGCCGCTCTCATGGATGCCGGTTTCCCGGCCGTAACCAAATATTCTGTCACCGGCCGCGGCAAACAGCGCGGTATTAAAATCGGAGAAGTCACCTATGACGAAATACCCAAAACCATGCTGATGAGCGTCATCAAAAAAAGCGACAGGGATTTTGCCATCGACACTATCATGGATGCGGCCCGTTCCGGAAAGAAGGGAGCTTTCGGTGACGGCAAAATATTTGTCACCGATGTGGAGGATGTCTACACGATCAGCTCCGGAATCAAGGAAGATAAGGCAACAGCGGAGGAAACGGCATGAAAGAAGTCATCGCGATCGTCCGCATGAACAAGATGAACGAAACCAAAGCGGCCCTGACCGAAGCCGGCATAGATGCATTTTTCGCCCACGAAGCCCAGAGTCGAGGGCTTGGCTTTGTCAACCGCAAGCTGGTCAAGGGGGCCGAAGAAGGCTTTGAAGAAGCTGCGGCTCTCCTTGGTGAAAAAGGCAAACTGTACCCAAAGCGCATGTTGACGGTGGTCGTCGATGACGCCGAGGTAAAAGAAGTGATAGAAGCCATAATCGGCTCTAACCGCACCGGCAAGCCAGGCGACGGCAAAATTTTCGTTCTTCCGGTTGGCAACGCTGTTCGCGTAAGGACCGGCGAAACGGGATCAGCATCCATAGGTTAACAGAAGGGGTTGTATATTATGGGAAAAGCACACAAACTGGTGCAGTGGGATCCGCACAACGTCAAGGAAAAACTACTGGAGAAATATCCTCCTAAAGTTGCCCGCAAACGCGCCAAACAGATAATGATCAACGAGGCACTGGAAAACACCACTCCGGAGATTGTTGCCAATGTCCGCACTATCCCCGGCATAATCACCATGCGCGGCTGCACTTACGCCGGCTGCAAAGGTGTTATTATGGGACCGACTAGTGATATCGTCAATCTGGCCCACGGCCCGATCGGCTGCGGTTTCTATGCCTGGCTGACCAGAAGGAATCAGACCGATGCCAAAAACGACACCAATTCCAACTACATCACATACTGCATGTCCACCGACATGCATGACTCAGATATTATTTTCGGAGGAGAGAAAAAACTGGCAGCGGCTATCCAGGAGGCCTATGACATTTTTCATCCTAAAGCTATTGCAGTTTTTGCAACCTGCCCTGTGGGTCTTATCGGCGACGACATTCATGCCGTTGCCAGGAACATGAAGGAGAAATTCGGCGACTGCAATGTTTTTGCTTTCAGCTGCGAAGGCTACAAGGGCGTGTCACAGTCGGCTGGCCACCATATTGCCAACAATCAAGTATTTACGCATGTAGTTGGCAGCAGCACCACAGAGAAAAACCAAAAATTCAAAATAAACCTGCTCGGCGAATACAATATCGGCGGCGATGGCTTCGAGATCGACCGTATTCTTGAAAAATGCGGCATTACCAACATTTCGACATTTTCCGGAAACGCCACCTATGACAAATTTGCCTCGGCCAATCAGGCCGATCTCAGCTGTGTCATGTGCCATCGCTCCATCAATTATGTCGCTGACATGCTGGAGACGAAATACGGCATTCCCTGGATCAAAATTAATTTTGTAGGTGCTGAAGCTACGGCCAAATCACTTCGCAAAATCGCCACCTATTTCAATGACCAGGAACTTATCGATAGAGTCGAAGCCGTTATCGCAGAGGAAATGGTCGCGGTTAGCGAAGTTCAAAAGGAGGTTTATCCGAGAACCGTCGATAAAACAGCCATGCTCTTTGTGGGCGGCTCCCGCGCCCATCATTACCAGGAGCTCTTCAAGGAACTGGGAATGAAAACCATTTCGGCCGGATATGAGTTCGGTCACCGCGACGATTACGAGGGACGTGATGTCATCCCTTTCCTGAAAACCGACGCCGACAGCCGCAATATCGAGGAAATACACGTCGAGCCGGATCCGGAGCTTTTTCAGCCGCGAAAGACCGCAGAAGAGCTGGCGGCCCTGAAAAAGGCCGGTGTCGAATTTAAATCCTACGACGGTCTCAATCCGGTGATGGATAACGGCACCATCGTAGTCGACGACCTTAACCAGTACGAGGCCGAGAAACTGGTACAGCTCATGAAGCCTGATCTCTTCTGCGCCGGCATCAAGGAGAAATTCTCCATCCAGAAACTCGGCGTGCCAATGAAGCAGCTGCACAGCTACGACTCGGGCGGCCCCTATGCCGGTTTTGCGGGGGCAACCAATTTCTACAGGGAAATCGACAGGCTGGTCAACAGCAAGGTCTGGAATTATCTGAAAGCACCCTGGCAGGAAAAGCCGGAGCTCTCAGCCACCTATGTCTGGGAATAATTCCAGTAATTTATCATGATGGAAACCATCCACTCCATCAGAAAGGAAAGAATATGTTACTACGACATACACCAACAGAAATCAAAGAGCGTAAAGCGCTGATGATAAACCCGGCAAAGACATGCCAACCCATCGGGGCCATGTACGCAGCTCTCGGAATCAAAGGCTGCCTGCCTCACAGCCACGGCTCACAGGGATGTTGCGCCTATCATCGCAGCACATTAACCCGCCACTACAAAGAACCGATATCGGCCGCAACCAGTTCCTTCACCGAAGGCGCCTCTGTTTTCGGAGGTCAGGCCAATCTCTTACAGGCCATCGAAAATATATTCACGGTCTACGAGCCTGAGGTAATCGCTGTTCACACCACCTGTCTTTCCGAGACTATCGGAGACGATCTGCCCCAGATTTTCAACAAGGCTGAAAAGGAGAACAAGATTCCCAAAGGCAAGACGGTCCTGGGTGCGCCGACACCGAGTTATGTAGGTTCCCATGTCACAGGCTTCTCCAATATGGTAAAAGCCATGGCCGTGTTGGCAGAACCCTCGGCTCGTAAAAACGGGAAAATCAACATCATTCCCGGATGGGTGGAACCTTCCGACATGGAAGAAATCAAACGGCTCTGCACACTTGTCGGCACCAGAATCAATATGTTTCCAGATACTTCAGGAGTTCTCGATACTCCTCTCACCGGCAAGTACTCCATGTTTCCAAAGGGAGGTGCATCTATTGCAGACATCAGGGACAGCGGCAGCGGTATCGGCACTTTGGCCCTGGGAGAATGGTGCTCCGCGGACGCGGCAAGGCTTCTCGACAGCAAATGCAAAGTGCCATGCTCGGTACTCGACATGCCCTTCGGTCTCAAGGCAACCGATCGATTTATCGACATCCTTAGAACAGTTGCCGGCACCTCGGTACCTGACGAGATCGCTGTGGAACGTGGCAAACTGGTCGATATGATCTCCGATATGCACCAGTATTTCTACGGCAAGAAGGTGGCACTGGCCGGAGATCCTGATCAGCTGATTTCGATGACGGAATTTCTGGTTTCCATCGACATGCACCCGGTCCATATCGTCAGTGGAACCTCGGGAAAGAAATTCGAAAAACGGATTAAAGAGATCACCGCGGAAATGGAATGCGAGGTTAACGTCAAGGCAGGCGGAGATTTGTTTTTGTTTCATCAGTGGATCAAAAACGAAGGAGTAGACCTCATCATAGGCAACAGTTATTGCAAATATATCGCCAGAGACGAGGATCTTCCCTTGGTGCGATGGGGTTTTCCCATACTTGACAGACAAGGTCATCAGCATTTTCCCACGGTTGGCTACAAAGGAGGGTTGCGCCTGCTGGAACAAATTCTGGGCGCCCTGCTCGACCGCAGGGATCGTGACGATCCAGAAGAAAGTTTTGAACTGGTTTTATAATTCATGAGGCGGCGGAACAACCGACCGCCTGCAGCTTAAGGGCAATGGTGACAAAATGACCAACACTGTTTTTTCAAAGCACTATCGTCCCTGCTTCCGGGAAGCACCGGCGACAGGCACTATCGTCCACCTTCCTGCCGCGCCGCAGCTCGTATTCCGCACCAGGTTTTCCGCCCCTCCACCGGCGAAGTGCAGCTGTCTTACCGCGGGAGAGGCGCTTACACTGCTGGAGAAGCGGATGGATGAGGAAAACGGTCAGGTGGCAATGGCGGCCATTACCGGTCCCGGCGATCCTCTGGCGACACCCGCCAACACACTGGAAATAATACGGCGGATCAAAGGCCGATACCCTCGACTACCGGTCGGACTGCTCACTCTGGGAATGGGCAGCAGCAGACTGGCAGGCGATCTTGCACATTCCGGAGTGGAATATGTTGAAATTAAAGTTGAGGGCGTGCGCTGTTCTGTCATTGAGAAACTTTTTGCCTGGATTCGACCCGGCTCAAAAACCCTCAAACTTGCAGATGCCGCTGATATGTTGCTCAAGGAGCAGCGTCATGGTGTTTCCGCTCTAAAATTCCACGGCATCTCAGTGACGATTCTGACTACGCTCTATCCGGGCTGCAACATTGACCATGTCTCCCTGGTCAGTGCCGAAATGATGGAGCTGGGAGCTGATGCCATATCCCTGGTTCCCTATTCCTCAGAGCCGCAAACAGAAGTGGATCTTGAAGACCCCTCTGCAGAGGAGATTGCCGGGGCAGTTCTTCGGGCAGGAGCTTGCCTCCCGGTTGTCCCTTCGCTTCTTTATCGAAAACCACAAGAATCGGCAACTTTCGAATGGCAAAGTTACCAAACTGTACAGTTTCCGACTGGCGAACAGCCGAATGTCGCAGTAGCCAGCTCCAACGGTATTGAGATAGATCTTCACCTGGGGCATGCCAAGCAATTTTTAATCTATGGACGCCGCGGCGACGGACTCGCCTGTCTTCTGGAAACACGCAATGCTTCCGAACCCGGCTCCGGTTCCGGTCGCTGGCGGCAGGCAGCCGAAATCCTCAAGGACTGCCGTATCCTTTTAACAGCCGGCATCGGCGAAAACCCACGCAGGATCCTGACCGAAAAGGGCCTGAAGGTAATTGTAACCGATGAGAATATTGAAGACATGGTGGATGCCATCTACGGCAGCGGCAAGAAGAACAAGGAGAAATGACAGCCCGTATTTGTCCCGACGTCATCGAGAGAATTCCATCCCGGAAAGATTCGGTAAACGATTTCACAAGTAATCAAAATTCAGGTAAGGAGAATAAAAATGGCAATACCGGAAAGACTGCTGCTTCTCTGTCAGAGCTTTAGAGCCAAGGGTGATCCAAGGGGCATCTGCCACAAGCAAACGGAAGGTTTTCTGCAGTACATCGAAGAAGAAATCCTTGATCGAGGTCTTGATATGCAAGTGATTGCCACCAGCTGTCTCAAACAATGCGAATCAGGTCCGATTATGGTCATTCAGCCGGACAACTGGTGGTTTAAGAACATTGACAGCGAAGAGGCTGTCGATATCGTCCTGAACGGCCTCGAAGACGGCAATCCGCCGAAAGATTACCTCATCGGCTGATACCATGGTTCTTTCTTTTCGACCCGCTGATCAGAAAGACATTCCTCAACTGGTCGCGCTGCTGCAACAGCTTTGTGCCATAGAAACGGATTTTCAGTTTTCTGCGGAGCGCCAGCAGCGCGGCCTGGACCTTTTGCTCAGCACAGATTCAGCCGTTATCATGGTGGCCTGCATAAACGACTGTATTGTGGGCATGGTCACCGGCCAGCTGGTTATTTCTACCGCAGAAGGAAACCCGAGCGCTCTCATCGAGGATCTCATCGTTACCACGGAAAACAGAGGCTGCGGTATCGGCGGACAACTGCTTAAAGAAATAGGTGGTTGGGCCGCCGGCTATGGCGCCTCTCGCCTGCAGCTCCTCGCTGATCGCGACAATCGCCGGGGGCTTGTTTTTTACGGCAGCGGCGGATGGCAACAGACCAGGCTTATCTGTTTACGGAAATATCACTCTAGCCTTACCTGATGCCATCGCGACAAGCACCCGTACGGGCATAAATTTCGACTTCGAGAAAGCCCGATCTCCCAACGTTACAGGTTTTTTTGACAAATCATCGATATACTATCTGTATAGTCGAAAGCCTGCCAAAAACACTGCGCATTGTATGTCGAACTTTTTATTCAGCCATTTAAGACATTTACCCGACTCCTCCGCTTCGTAAAACACCTTCCCGCCGACGGTACCATCTGGTATAGTAGCCGCTGATACTTTGATGCATGAGATCGGCTCCTTCAATCTCTACCAACTGGATCTTTCAACAACCCCCGCAGTCATGGATACCCGCAATGGCACAAATCACCCCCCTTCCCCGAAACGAGCGCACCTCGACGACATTTGACGATCATTTCAAGAAACTGGTCAACCAGATACATTCCGCATCCACTCCGAATGCCATCATGGTGGGATTGCGCAACAAAATTCTCAAAATTTACGATGTGGAGATGGCCACCATTTTTCTGGCGGACGCCAAAAAACACCAGCTGGTTTCCTGGGTACTGCTTACTGGGAGTTCCCTGACCAAGTTCAGAATAAATATTAACCGCTCCAGCATTGCCGGATTCGTTGCCGAAACCAAACAAAAACTCAATATATCCAACGTCTATGACAAAGACGAACTCACCAGGATTCATCCGACCCTGACCTTCGATACTTCATGGGACAAAAAGAGCGGCTGCCGAACCAGACAGGTCCTGCTCGCCCCCATTGTTTTCAAGAACAATGTCCTTGGGGTCATCCAGCTCATCAACAAACGCAACGGCGCTGAATTTGACACCGGGGATGAAAAACGTATCACGGAATTGTCCGAAACACTGGGTATCGCTTTATACAACCATTACAAATCCGGCAAAAAAGTGCCGATGCGGTACGAAGAACTTATCCGCCGGGACATCATCTCCGCCCAGGAAATGGAAAGGGCACTGGTTATCGCCACCCAACAGGAACTGGATGTCGAGACCGTCTTGATGGAAAATTTTATGGTTGCCAAGACCGAACTAGGCGAAACACTCGCCTTTGTCTATAAAACGAAATTCGTCGATCTCTCCCAGACCATCCATTCGGCCGGAAGTCTCCTCAAGGGTAAAGACATCGACATTTTCCGCAGAAATCTTCTTGTTCCGCTGCAGAAAAAAGATGACACGCTGTTTCTTGCCGCCAAAGATCCGGCAAATCAGAGCGAAATCCCTCTCCTGAAAGATATTTTCGAGGTTGAAAAGATTAATTTCGTGCTTTCCTTTGGCGATGATATCCGTGAATGCTTGTCAGCTTTTGCTCCGGAAGACGACGCCCGCCATTCAGATAATGACAGGGACGGACAGACGGACACAACGGAGGCTGAGGAAGAAATAGTTATCGAGGTAGACAGCCGGCCGGCGATCGAACTCGTCAACAAGATCATAGAAGAGGCCTACAACCTTGGTGCCTCTGATATTCATATCGAACCCTACGGCAACATTCAGGATGCGGAAGTACGTTTCAGGGTTGACGGCAACTGTATAGACACCCTGCGCATCCCGAAATCCAACGCGAAATCGATTATAGCGCGAATCAAGGTCATGGCGGATCTTAATATTTCGGAGCGGAGGAAACCGCAGGACGGCAAGATAAAATTCACCACCACGCAGGCGGAAAATATCGAACTCAGGGTGGCAACCGTCCCTACATCCGGCAACAACGAAGATGTCGTGCTGCGGATCCTGGCAGACAGCAAACCGCTGCCGCTTGAAGACATCATGCCTCCCAGGGCCCTGAAAAGACTTACTGCCACCATAACCAAACCACACGGTCTGTTTCTGGTTGTCGGTCCGACGGGTTCGGGCAAAACGACAACTCTGCACTCCGCTCTCAGTTATATCAATACCACGGAAAAGAAGATCTGGACGGCCGAAGATCCTGTTGAAATCACACAGCACCGCCTCAGGCAGGTTCAGGTCAGGCCTAACATCGGTTATACTTTTGCCGCGGCGATGCGTGCTTTTCTTCGGGCCGACCCCGATGTCATCATGATCGGTGAGATGCGTGATTTTGAAACAGCAAAAATGGGTATCGAAGCCTCACTTACCGGCCATCTGGTTTTCAGTACGCTGCACACCAATTCGGCGGCAGAAACCGTGGTCAGACTTATCGACATGGGCCTCGACCCCTTCAACTTTGCCGATTCTCTCCTGGGCATTTTAGCCCAGCGGCTGATTCGAACGCTCTGCGATGAATGCAAAGAGGCTTACAATCCAACCAGACAGGAGTATGACTATCTCGTCGACCATTACGGAGTTCTTTTCTATGATCATATCCAGCAGCACTATTCCCCTTCCCTGACGCTCTACCGGGCCAAGGGCTGCGAGGCTTGCAACAATCTAGGTTATAAAGGCAGAGCCGGCTTGTTTGAACTGCTTCTGGCCAACAAGACCATCAAGCAGCAGATCATTGAGAAGGCTTCCGCCGAAAAGATCAAGCAGGAGGCTATCAATGGCGGAATGACGGTTCTTCTTCAGGAGGGACTACATCTTGTTTTTTCTGGAAAAACAGATATCAAGCAGGTCATGGCAACCTGCATTGCTTAACTGTAATGATATTGTCAATATGCTAAATCCTGCGCTGGCCAGCGAATCATAATTGGACCAAGGACATACCTTCCCGGTGAAAGGGGATTTCGGGAAGAATGCTGAACCAGCCGCAGCGCCCTGTGTCTGCCGGCCAGCGGCATGGAAGACAACAGACCATTTCCCGCCAGAGACTGTAGCTGACAGGAATGGTCTGGAAGTACCGGCTACTGATTTCAGTCGTAGTAAATATCGATAGTTGTCTTGGACTCGGGCATGAGATCGCGTGTTCTGAATTCCGGTGCGATGACTACCCGCGGGGTGATCATGTCCTCCATTGGTTTGAACTCGCCTTCTTTTTTATAAAAAGTGGGAGTACCAAAAAATTCCCCGTAGCGATACTCCTCCAGGTTTTCCCGGTAAAATGCCACCACCTGTTCCACCGAATCAGGAGTTCCCAAGAAAATCCGTTTGGGCAGATTGATCTCTTTTCCGTCTTCATAGGACCGGTTGTTCATTTGGGTGAAAAGTATTTTTGCTCCTGGATAAGCCGGAAATCCTACATCCTCCTGATCAGGAATTTGACTCTTTTGGGCCGTTACGGCATTCAGGTATTGATCATGCCCTTCCTGCAACATTTCGCCGGGAATTCCCACCCGCGGGGCAAACGGTTCGGCCAGGGCAAAATCAGTTACCCCCGCGACGAACAAAAGGATTGCCGCTACAAACAATAATTGTTTCATTATCAGTTCCTTTTTCCAACACCCACAAGGAGGTATTAGTATTGTGGCTATAGAGGCCGATTCGCAGATTGATCTATATTCTTTTCCCGTTTCTCCAGCACCAACCAAACTCACCGCAATCTATCCTTTTTCAACCGTTCGCTCAAGTTTTTTTTGCCTATCAACATGCAATCTCACAACTTTCAATTCAAAAGCTGCCTTTTCGATCAGAGAAAAGTGTTCCGCGGGACCTGCATCGGAAAGAAATAATCAGAGGGCCTTTGATATGCATTCAACCAATACTCATCCGCCCCCAACCATCCCGTGATTGCGGCGGAGCTTGTTCAGTATCAGGAGCAACCGTTCAGAGATTTCAGAACCTCCCCGTATTTCTGCTGCACATCGGCCCTGTCATTTTCTTCGGGAAAACTTTCCCGGCCTACCCGCTGAATCATCACAGCCTGACGAAGTATGGCATCCTTATACTCCTGCTGCTCTAGATGCCTGCCAATGTTTCCCAGTACTTCAAGCAAACGGATGGTCACGGCAACATTTTTTTGTCCGTTCTGGCGGATCTGGTCAAAAGCTGCGTTAACCATGCCGGTGAAATCAACAGGCATGGTGACGAGTCGAAGTTTGTCTTCATTGTCGGTTATCAATGAAGATGGAAATTTCTTGGTGGAAACAAAGCAAATAGCCGACCCTATTCTGTCGATGCATGAAATCGCCGTAAAAGGATCGTTTATTCCCGGAGAGAGCGCGCGTATCGCCACCTCAACAAGCTGATGAATGGCATATTCCGGGTCCTGCTCCGGAGTCCTCACAGTACCGATAATAAAAGACCTTACTATTGGACCATGTTTTTCTTCAGATTTTTCCCGGCTTTTCACGGTAACAAGTACATCCCCCTTCACTACATATTTCCCTGCCCGTGAATGAAGAAAAAACAGATAATCATCGGCCTGAGCAATCTTCACCAGCCCACTATGGTCGATAGCCTGAAGATAGCCGTCTTTAGAGCTTGATATGTAAAACTCATGTCCATATCCATCGAGTCTAGAGCTGTCGAAGCCCCCAGCGTCCTGCTGGTCGTTGTCATCCTCAAATATTCTATTGATATGCTCTGTAAGTTCACTGGAAACGCCCGTTATCACATAATCCGCCTGAATGGAAATGGAAATGTGATGAATGAAAAAAACCAGTACACCCGCATTCGCGAGCATCAGGACAACTGCCATCGACACCGAAAGGCTCGGGACAAAGGGATTGCCATCCACGGCCTCAACCGATCTCAGCACAAGAAGACAATAAATAAACGTGGAGATGAAGGTGCCCAGAACAAACTGGTTTGACGTGTCTCGCATGAAATTTCTCAATAGGCGCGGGCCGAATTGAGAAGATGCCAGGGTAAGAGCGACAATGGTAATGGAAAAGGTTACACCGGTTACCGTTATTACCGAACCGGCAATAGTTGAAAGCAGAGACCTTGCGCCTTCGGGGCCGGCATTGTAGAGTAAACTTCCTGCAAAATTGGCCGACAGGGAGTAGTTTCCATCAATATAAAGAAGCAGAAAGGCGAGAATGATTGCAGACAAAACCATAAGCCCCGGCAAAAACCATAAACTTGCCCGCAGAGCCTGCCATAAATTGAATAATCTTGTTCTCATATCTGCTTTTTTTGTGTAAGCCTTGGGTTCGGATTATGCTTCAGCTCTTCGAAAATCCAGATTCGTGAAACACAAAAGTTCAGCTCTTGAAGATCGGGGTTGCCAGCGGAGCACTCAAATCTTTACTCGGCTCTTGTTACTTTTAAGATACTTTCCAATTTCTTGTCTAAAAAACAGACTCCAAGGGTAAGGGATTTTTACGAGTCTATCAATTAAGAGATGTTATCTGAAATTATTATACACCCAAAAGTGAGGTGATTGGAAGTACACTCGTGGGTTAACGGGAAATTCCCTTTGCAACTTAGCATGGATGTCTGCGTGGCTGCCCTGCCGCATCGACTGCGGAACTGATCCCACTGGCAATCTCTATGATGCTTCTGCTATCGGCAGGCGACAGGAATGACGGTGGCAGAACGACGACGCTCGAACCTTTTTGCTGCCGGTTTCTTCTCGGGAATGACATGCGGGAGGACGGGTTAGTCCTCACCTGCAGTATTGAAATCCCGCTCCACATTAATGATATATAAAGAATATCCTGGAGATCCTGGGGGAAACCAATCATCAGGAGTTCGATCCCATGCAGCTGTGTCCGGTGTACCCGGACGAGTATCCGATGCCGCCGCTCTTTCAACATATCTAATGGTATGCCGGCAGCGTTACGTCTTGCCTATTCTTCCCTTCTCCCATTCCGGTACTGTATTTTGAGCTGAATTCATATCCAGCATCGTTAACACTCTGTTCTCATTCTTCTCTGCGCTATCACTATCCCACAGAAACGAATCAATGTATCGTCAGGCTCATTGACAGCAGAAGGTCGCCGTTTGCCACACAACTGCATCTCAGACAGCAGGAACGCATTTTGCATTAATACCAGTACAGCAGTTGATCGGTGCCTCTGCCACACAAACAGAGTGAACGGCGACCCCAGCTTTCAATTAACGAGCCGAATACAAAAATATCTGCAAAATATCCATTGTCAGAGTTTTCGGTGCTCACCGGCACCAAGACTCATAACCATCAACAATGAACAAACGGAGTGAAACCATGAATAAAGACACTATGAAAGGCAAATGGAACCAGCTGAAAGGTGAGGCAAAAATCCAGTGGGGTAAGCTCACCGACGATGAACTCGATCAGATTGACGGCAATTACGATAAAATGGTCGGGAAACTGCAGGAGAAATATGGATACGAGAAGCAGAAAGCCCAGCAGGAGGCCGATCGATTTCTAGAGAGCCATTAACTGGCTGGATAAGCTGCTCAGCAGGTGAATGAGCCCTGATGAAAATCGGGGTTTTTGCCGCCCAACTGCTCAGTGGCTGCATCGAAGAGCTATTGGGTCCCTGCGCGGTTTAAAGTGCATTTGAACGCACTCAATCCCGAATTCTTCGTGAGGATTTTCAAGGTCTTCAAACTCATGTTCTGCTTTTTCCGAGCAGTTTAAAGCCCTCCCAATACTTGAGGGCTTGTTCCATCCCTACATCAATCCGGGACGACCTTGTGATTGTGTATCCTTTTTTTTCATAGAAACCCCGCGACGGCAGAGAGACGCTTAATTCGAGCAGTCATGCCCATACTCGGCAGCGTATGCATCCAGCCAGTTCATCACAAGATTACCGATATTCTTTACCTGAAGATTCGCCCTGACGAACCGGCGGTAATCTCCTTTCCGATCCTGTAGCAACGATTTCACTACCCCATTCCGCCACTATAACTACTCCCGACTCATTTCGACGGGAAATTGAATCGTCAGTATGATAATTCAGGAAAAATTCGATAGCTCGCGGAGGATAAACGACCACATAGGATGCGGCGATAGTATCCCGAATCAGCGCGCCCACGGCCGGCACCTCCTGGGTCTTGATTAATATGGAGATTCAATGCACCATTCATGGGAGTTCCGACCTTATCTGAAACGTTATCAGAAGAGAACCTTTGTTTTTTTCGGCATCCATTGACTTTTCTTTCAGATCTTCACTCTTAATCAAAAAATTGCCAGAGATTATTATTCTCAAGTTATAGTAAATCAACGATCATTTTCCATCGTTCATCTTTACCATAAAAATATTAAATACCTGACAGGATCGACCTCCAATCTACAAATTGGTTCCTGTTCTTCATTTTCGTAGCTTTTCCGACCAGTTTCCCTCAACAGCCTTCAGCACAGCAGCCCGCCTCGGACGTAAATATTTATGTTCACAAGTTTTATTGCGCATTACTTTTCTGGCACAGTGCTTGCTGAATATCTGCAGACCATCAAGCATTCAGACAAGGATAAGCCATGAAAGCAGCAGCAATTTTTGAAGAACGTCGTCACCAGATCCTCCGCAAGGGCGAGGATGCCTTCGGCATGGACTGCAACAAGGACAGCCTTGCCGGCGCCGTGAGCCAGAGAGCCTGCGTTTTTTGCGGCTCCCGTGTTGTCCTCTATCCCATTGCCGATGCTCTGCATCTGGTCCATGGTCCCATCGGCTGCGCAGTCTATACCTGGGATATTCGCGGAGCCCTCTCATCGGGCCCCGAGCTGTACAGGATGTCCTTCTCCACTGATCTGCAGGAGCTCGATGTCATTTTCGGCGGAGAGAAGAAACTTGCAAGAGCTCTTGACGAGCTTATCGAGAAGCACCGGCCCAAAGGCGTCTTCGTCTACTCAACCTGCATCGTCGGCCTGATAGGAGACGACATCGACGCTGTCTGTAAAAGGTCAACCATAAAAAAGGGCATTCCGGTGCTGCCGGTGCAATCCGAAGGCTTTAAAGGCAGCAAACGAGCAGGCTATGAAGCCGCATGCACGGCAATGGCCCAGTTGGTCGGCACCGGCGATACCGCCAATATCTCAAAATATTCCATCAATATTCTGGGAGATTTCAACCTCGCCGGAGAAATATGGCTGATCCGTGACTATTTTGAAAAAATCGGCATAGAGGTTGTCGCCAACATCACCGGAGACGGGCGCATCGCCGATATACAAAGATGCCACGGGGCCGCCCTGAACGTGGTGCAGTGCTCGGGAGCCACCATGGATCTCGCCACTTGGATGCAGGATAAGTACGGCATTCCCTCCATCAGGGTCTCTTATTTCGGAGTGGAGGACATGGCGGAAGCTCTCTATGGCGTGGCCGAGCATTTCAACAACCCGACTCTTCTGGAAAACGCCTCAAAGCTCATAAAATCAGAGATAGCTAAGCTCACCCCGGAGCTGGGACGCTACAAGGCAGCTCTCCAAGGGAAAAAAGCCGCCATCTATGTAGGCGGCGCCTTCAAAGCATTCTCCCTTGTCAAGGCATTCAGGCTCATCGGCATGGATGTCGTCCTCGTCGGTTCGCAGACAGGCACCGCCGAGGATTATATCGAGCTCGAACAGATCACCGATGCCGGAACCATCATCGTCGACGACGCCAATCCACTGGAACTCTCTCATTTCCTCAAGGAAAAAGAGGTAGATCTATTTGTCGGCGGCGTCAAGGAACGTCCTATTGCCTATAAACTCGGGGTCGCTTTCTGCGACCACAATCATGAACGCAAGGAGATGCTTGCCGGCTTTCAGGGCATGCTCAACTTTGCCTACGAGGTCTATTCATCGGTGATGAGTCCGGTCTGGAACTTTGTCCCCAGACGCTCACGGGAGGAAAAATAATGTCAGCGAACTATACGGCAACCACCAATGGTTGCAAACTCTGCCGGCCGCTGGGTGCAGCGGTGGCCTTTCGAGGCATAGAAGGATGCGTACCGTTCCTTCACGGCTCTCAGGGCTGTGCCACCTATATGCGCCGTTACATCATCAGTCACTTCAATGAACCCATCGACATCGCCTCCTCCGCATTGGCAGAAAAACATGCGGTTTTCGGTGGCGCAGCAAACCTCAAGCTGGGCCTGAGGAATGTCACCGAAAAATACCACCCGGCCCTGATAGGTGTCGCCACGACCTGCCTTACGGAGACCATCGGCGATGATGTCGCTCACATTCTCAAGGAATATTCTCAGGAATTCGGCGGTGAAAACTCACCCGAGTTAGCCCATGTCTCCACCCCCAGCTATTCGGGAACGCATATGGAAGGTTTTCATGGGGCCGTCAGTTCGGTGATTGAACAGCTCTGCCCGGTCGCACCCGGCAACGATACGGTCAATCTACTCTCGGGCTTCATCTCTCCGGCGGATATTCGCTATCTTAAAGAAATCTTTATCGATTACCAAATCGACTGCACCCTGCTCCCAGACTATTCTGATACCCTGGATGGGCCGGCACTCGATGACTATCCCCTGATTCCCAAAGGCGGTACATCCCTTGAGAGGATCAGGAATATGGGTGGCGCCAGAGCAACAATCGAACTGGGCGCCACCCTTCCCGACCATACTGCCGGAAAATTCCTACAGGAACGCCGCCACACGCCGCTCCTGCGCAGCGGACTACCCATCGGCATCCGCCAGACAGACATCTTTCTCGACCTGCTTAAAAAGATTAGCGGCAAGGATGTTCCGCAAAAATACCGATCATGCCGCGGCCGCCTGATCGATTCCATGGTAGACGGTCACAAATATATTTTCGGCAAACGTGCCGTCATTTACGGAGAGGAAGATCTGGTGGTCGGGCTGACCTCATTTCTTACAGAGATCGGCATTGAGCCGGTGCTCTGCGCCAGCGGCGGCAAAAGCGGCCGGTTCAGGAAGGCTGTTGCCGCTGTCGGGAATATCGGCGGAAAGATGCCCCTGGTGATGGAGGATGTCGATTTTCAGGATATTGAGGAAATGTCGGAATCACTTAATATAGACCTTCTTATCGGACATTCAAAAGGATATACCTTTTCCCGGAAAGAAAATATCCCCTTGATCAGGGTGGGATTTCCAATCCATGACAGGGTCGGCGGTCAACGCCTGCTCCACCTCGGCTATCACGGGGCTCAGCAGCTTTTCGATACCATAACCAATACCGTCATAGCCCATAAACAGGATTCTTCATCCGTAGGATATAGCTATATGTGATGGACTCGCGATTCCATGGTCCGTTCCGGCGACTTCAATGACTCTTTACGACAGGATTTGAAATTATGAGATTCCCTGAAAATGATTTCCACAAGCATCCCTGCTTCAATCCAGAAGCCAAGGGGAAATATGGCCGAGTTCATCTACCCGTTGCCCCGCAGTGCAATATCAAATGTAATTTCTGCGACCGAAAATATGACTGCGTCAATGAATCGCGGCCGGGAGTGACCAGTACCGTCCTTAATCCTGCACAAGCCGGCATTTACATCGACAAAGTTTTGGAAATTGAGCCGCGAATCACTGTTGCGGGCATCGCCGGGCCAGGCGATCCCTTCGCCAACGGCACCGAGACCATGGCAACCCTCAGACAGATCAAGCGCCAACATCCGGAGATCATCCTTTGCCTATCTTCCAACGGCCTGGCCATCGAACCATACATTGCCGAACTGGCCGAACTCAAGGTCTCACACGTCACAATTACCGTGTGTGCACTCGACCCTGAAATCGGCAAGAATATCTATTCATGGATACGGGTGGGTAAAATTATCTACCGGGGAAGAAAGGCTGCCGAGATACTTCTCAGCAGACAACTGAGTGCTATAGGGAAACTGAAACAGCACAATATTACGGTAAAAGTTAACTGTATCATCATACCGGGTATAAATGATCATCACGCTGAAGATGTCGCTAAAAAAATGCAGGCAATAGGGGTTGATCTGTTTAACTGCATGGCCATGTTTCCCAATGTCAACACCCCCTTTGCCGGAATCATACAGCCTGGCAGCAAAATGATGGAAGAGTTGCGCACAGCCTGTGAGAAATATCTTCCACAGATGCGCCACTGCACCCGCTGCAGAGCCGATGCCGTCGGCCTGCTGGATGCTGACAGGACCGAGGAATTCAGAAGCTGCCTGAACACCTGCTCAACTCTGCCGGGCATGCCCTCGAAACAGCGTCTGCATGTTGCGGTGGCAAGCAGAGAGGGCGTACTCGTCAACCTTCATTTGGGAGAGGCAAGGCACTTTTATATATGGGAAAAGACATCGACAGGCTTCAGACAGGTAGAGAAGCGAAAAGCACCACAACCGGGAGACGGACTGCAACGCTGGCATCGGCTTGCGGTAATTCTTGGAGACTGCAGAGCTGTTCTCTCCAGCGGCGCGGGGCAGACGCCCTGCGATGTCCTCACTAAATCCGGGATTAGAACTATCACGGCTGCGGGTTTAATCGAAGAAGGATTGCCGGCAGTATACGGCGATTATGAAACTAAGCAACTCAGAGGCAGGAAACACTCGTTCACCAAAAGCATCTGCAGCGGATCGGGAGGTGGGTGTCTATAAACAGGTAAGGGTGATTCCAAGGCCTCCATTTAGACAAACGGAGGCCTCGGAACTGCGGTCATTTCTCCTCGTCGACAACCTCAACACCCGTTCCCTTGCAGGTAGGACACTCCGTTTCGGGCGTACAGACTACACCATCTTCATTTTCGGTCCCCGGCCATTCCGGACTTGACTCACAAATACCATCAATAACCTTTTTTCCCTGGCATGTCGGACATGGGTGTGTTTTTTTCTTTTCGCTCATGAGAAGGACTCCTTACGAAATTTTCTTACATTACTGTACCCTGGAGATCGGCTGCTTTTTTTATCTCCGCATACTTCCTCTTACATAGCAAAATAAGCAGCTGTATAGCGATGTCAATAATGATTATCATTTACATCAAAATTTTTCCAGATTTCATAATTGAGTTTTTTAGCTTACCGTCTTCATCGGCCATGGACAGCTTGTTCCCCACACGGCCCGGCCCATGGAATCATATTCATAACTGGTTTTTTCGCCTTCCGGGTCGGTGAAGGTGATCAGTCGGTTAGCTTTGTCATAACTGTAGGAGAATACTCCGTTTTCAGGATCGATCATCTGGGTGCGGTTGCCAATCAGATCGTATTGATAATCCACCCGTCCCATGAATTTATCAATGGTGGTTATCAGCATACCGCGGGCATCATAATAGCGCTGCTCCCTGGTCAATTCATTGGTGATCAGGGTCTTTCTGCCGACATTGTCATAGGCATAGGATTTGAAAGTGGTGTCGCCGGCGGCTTCCTTGACCACGCGGTCGCGCCTGTCGTATGTATAGGCGATGGCGGTGCCGTTGGGCTGGTGTTTCTCCAGCAGCTTGCCCGTAGGGCTGTAGATGAAGGTGGTTGTGTTGCCCAATGCACGCAAGAAAATAAGAGTCAAGCAAAGACTCGACCCCTGTCCCGTGATTAATGCCTATTTCCAGTTTCTCAGACAGACTCCTAGCCTGACCTCCAATTCTTCGGCTCGTTTGCGTGAGTTGCATGAGTCGACAAAACGGCTAGAAGAAGAGAGGTTGTCGTGTGTCAACGTCTGGTTAGAAGAAGGAATTTGGGCAAAAGCTAAGCGCATCTTAAAATGCAGCTACTTATCACCTAGTGATTTCAAAATCTTTGCGTAGATCATAATTGCTATTGTAAGGGAAAAACAAACGAATAGAATTAGAATGATAAGCATAAATGATTTTGTCAAATTATTGGCAATAGAGCTTCCAGCAAAAAAAATAAAAGGAAGAAAACTAATTTGAGCTCCAATGCAGGCTGCAATAAAAGAAAGGCAGTGAGCAAACAGTCTTTTTAAGAATGGATGGTTCATTTTCACCTAAGAAACAAATGAGATATTTTATTCACAACTCTTTTGTAGCTCATCTTTTAAGTCATGAATACCATGTGAGATTTTAAAATAACCAACCGCAGCAACTGGTGTCATGGCAATCCCTACGCCTACTCCGACACTTGGACCGCCAGCAAAAAAACCAGCTATTGTTCCAGCCACTGCTATGCCAAATGTTTGGAGACCTTCAAGAACGCTAATAACAGCCAACCCTACCCGTCCCCAGTTGGTATCGCTATCAGACTGGCCTATATCACCAACAGTCGAACCATCTGGCATTTCATTTCCTTCAGGATCTCCCCCAGGTCCATTATCCCCTCCTGTATGCAACCCAAAGACATCCACGAAGTTAACCGGATTATTTTGGACATACGAGTATAAATTTACTCCACCAAAAATACCAATCGGATCAGGAGTAGTCCACACCCCCACCATAGCGTCATATTGCCGGAAATGAAAGTGATAGAGCTCGCTTTCGCTGTCAAAGCGCTTGCCGGTGAAGGTATAGGGGTTTTTATCCAAATCTCCCGCCAGCACCTCGCCGAAGACATCA
>NZ_JAFFQE010000011.1 GCF_016919005.1 Desulfopila inferna | reverse complement strand
TTCCAGGACCTTGGTGGGACAGAACTTGACGCAAATGCCGCAGCCTTTGCACCAGTCCCGATTGATAACAAGCTCTTTAAGTTTCTGCTTGGCCATGTATGTCCTCTTGGCGTTATTGTTCCCTAAAAATACCTAATTCCATTTTACCGGTTTTTTCTGTATTAACATCTATTAATCCAGCTCAATCGGGGTAGACTAGACATGACGTGAACCGCGATTTATGTTCAGCCTTGTTCTAAAAGTGCTTACCCCCGTTGATTCTTGATAATCAAGAAAAATAAAGCAATCTCCATGCCTGAAAATTGTATACAATAAAAATATACAATCCACAAGAGAAGAATCGATATATTTGCCGGATATAGAAATAGGAAAAAATTACAGCCTTGATGTTTCTATTTGTTCTTGGGAAAAGTCAACATCGAATTTTTGATTAAATCATCAAAAGAAAAAGATGAAGATGTTGAGAATTAAGAAAATAACCATTTAAAACGGTGAGATATGGAACAAATTGAGGATATGGTCAAGTGTTTGATCGCAGACAGCTTTTTGTAAAAACAGCAGTTGCGGAAGTTTCCACTCTTGCGTCCTGAGGATGCTTTAGATCTACAACAAAATAGCCAGCGTTTAACGCCCTCATTAATAGAGGAGTTCGTTTAAAAGTCATCAATCTGCAGATTTAAGATGTAATTCCTTCCTGAGCTTCTTCTCCAGTGCGTTGGCGATTTCTTTATCACGGTAGGAGACGATGGAGACAGGAGATTTACGGAACATCCTTTCGGCCACGGAACCTGTGAAGATACTGCGCAGGTCTTTGGCCTTGGTCCCCATTACTACTAGGTCGACATGTTCTTTGAGGACAAGCCTGAGCAGCTCTGTACTGGGGTCTCCCGCAAGAAAGATAAAGTCATAGTCATCATCAGCGATTTGGAGCTCTTCCAGCATCGTCTCGAGAATTCCGATCCTTTCCTTCTGGATTGTGGCGATATAGTGATCTCCGTCAACCTTGTAGCCGAAGCTGGAGATGCGCTCGACGGCTTCAATATCCCGTTCGTTGACTACATTGGTGATCAGCAGCCTGGCCCCGAGAGGTTTTGCCAGAGAAGAGGCAAAATTCAGGATTCCTTTGGAATATTTGGAAAAGGCGATAGGAACGAGTATCTTGCTAATCATGGTATTCTCCATATTATTCTCATATGCATTCTAATCCAGTTGAGCTGGATTAGAACGACCCTGTTCGGGGAGCAGGAGGACAGGGAATCATGTATTTTGACCTGCTGTTCTGTTTTTTTCGTAGACCTGTTCAAGGGCCCGTTCTTTTCTGCTCCTACGGCGCTGCAGCCACCAGACGACGGCAAATAACATAACCGCCGGTATGAAAACCAGCTGTTTCGGCGGCCTGTCGGACTGGACCTGGACACTGATGATTTCCTGCTCGAAATCAAGACCCGTCTTCTCTGCCTGGCTGGCAAAAGCAACAGTGTCCACTATGGTTTTATCTCCCTCCATTCTGGTCTGAAAACCTATGGCATCAAGACGCTGTTCTCCGGTCGGCTCGTCGCCTACAGGCAACATAAGCGTTTTAATATAATTATTGCCATGAAAATCCTCACCGGTGACCATGATCCTCAACTGTGATCCGGGTGCCATTTCCCCAACGATTTCGGCCATATTCATGGCTGATTCGTCAATAAATTCCGGATATGCCCTGTCCCAGAAGAATCCTGGACGCAGTAGTAGAAAGGCGACAAAAAGCAGGGCTGCTGTCTCCCAGAGGCGATTCTTGGTAAGCATATATCTCTGGGTTGCCGCAGCGAAAACAAGCATGGCCATGACGGAGGCGGCGATTACGATTATCAGATGCAATGGGGAACCGATGCCGATCATCAAAATCTCAGTGTTGAAGATGAAAATAAAAGGCAGGATAGCAGTGCGGATATCGTAGCCGAATCCCTGAATACCGGTACGTATAGGGTCGCCACCCGATATTCCCGCCGCGGCAAAAGCCGCCAGTCCCACCGGCGGGGTATCGTCGGCAAGAATGCCGAAGTAGAAAACAAAAAGGTGTACGGCAATCAGCGGCACAATCAGGCCGTTTGCCGCTCCAAGATTGACAATCACCGGTGCCATCAGAGTGGAGACTACGATATAATTGGCGGTGGTGGGCAACCCCATGCCGAGCAGCAGGCTGATCACTGCTGTAAACAACAGGATAAGAAGAAGATTGCCGCCTGAAATGAATTCGACAAATTCCGTCATCACCAATCCTATGCCGGTTAAGGTCACGGTACCGACAATAATACCGGCAGCTGCGGTGGCAACGCCGATTCCTATCATGTTTCTCGCCCCTGAAACCATACCCTCGATCAAATCTTCAAAGCCGCGCCTGGCGGAAAATTCAGTCCCTGTTGCTCTGCGCAGCCAGCCTTTGAGGGGGCGCTGGGTGACAACGATAAAGAGCAAAAGCACTGTGGCCCAGAAAGCAGAAAGTGAGGGGGAGAGACGCTCCACGGTAAGACACCACATCAGCACGACGATGGGCAGAAGAAAATAGAGTCCTGCCTGGGCGGTAGCTCCCAGAGGAGGCAGTTCCTTTATCTCGGTGGTCACTACCAGTTCAGGCACCCGGGTGGCCACATAGATCAGCAGCAGGTAGGCGGCCAGCAGCAGAAAGACCACTATAGTCATAGTGGCATCGCCGGCAACAGTCTTGATCCATCCAAGTCCGTAGTAGGTTACCCCGCCGATAATAATCAAAGAAAGGATGGTAACTGCGAAGCTCAGCACACCCTGGGCCATGGTCTTGGTTCTTGTCTTCTCCAGTCCTTTAAGACCCATCTTGCATGCTTCGAGGTGAACGATATAAACCAGGGCGATATAGGAAATGATGGCAGGCAAAAAGGCGTGCTTGATCACTTCGACATAAGAGATGCCGACATACTCCACCATAAGGAAGGCCGCAGCTCCCATGACCGGCGGAGTAAGCTGGCCGTTGGTGGAGGAGGCCACCTCAACCGCTCCCGCCTTCTCTGCAGAAAATCCAACCTTTTTCATCAGCGGGATAGTAAAGGTACCGGTGGTGACCACATTGGCAATAGAGGAGCCTGAAACAAGTCCGGTCATGGCTGAAGAAACCACAGCGGCCTTGGCCGGGCCGCCACGCAGGTGGCCCAGTCCGGCAAAGGCGGTGCGGATAAAGTAATTGCCTGCACCGGCTGCCTCAAGCAGCGAGCCAAAGAGCACGAACATAAAAACCATTGAGGTGGAAACACCCAGGGCTACACCGTAAACACCTTCGGTAGTGAGCCAGTAATGAGACATCCCTTTGACCAGACTGGCGCCCTTATGTGCTATTACGGCAGGCATGTGGGAGCCGGCGAAGGTATAGAGAATAAATATCGAGGCAACGATCATCAGAGGTGGTCCCAGTGCCCGGCGGGTGGCTTCCAGCAGCAGGATAAGTCCGACCACTGCCACAACCAAATCAATGGTGGTCGGCAGACCCGGCCTTGTCGACAGCTGATCATAGAAGAGAAAGATATAACCCGCGCAAAATGCAGCTATAAACCCGACAATCCAGTCCTGAATTGGAATGTAGTCCTTTGGTGAAGATTTCAAGGTGGGAAACGCCGTATACGAAAGAAACATGGCAAAAGCCAGATGTACAGAACGCGCCTCGGTATTGTTGAGGACGAAGAAGTCGAGCATAAACGGTAGCGGCGAGGCATACCAGAGCTGAAACAGCGTCCAGAGCAGCGGCACAAAGAACAAAACTTTTTTAGGGACTGCGCCTGTCGGATGACGTGCTCCTGTATCCGCTTTGGCAATTATTTCATGCAGCTGTTCTTCGGAAAGCTGTTTTTCGGTGGGCTTACTCATCGTGCTGTTCTCCCTTGAATGAGTAGGTAATTTACTGGTCTATTGTGGTATTCTCTCAAACTGTGTACGGGGAGGACGAAGTGGTAAAAAGCGGTAGCTTGTTCATATCGCCCCGGTACTACCTCATTCCAAAAGGAAGATAAATGCGGGATACGGAGCATGCCGTTCCGGTAGTGGTGTATCTATCCCGTTCCGGGAGAAGCAGTACTTCTCCCGGAAGTTGAAAAATGGAAAAATAGATCTACAGGAGACCGGCTTCTTTAAAATACTTCTTGGCACCATCATGCAACGGCGCAGAGAGACCGTCTTTTACCATCTCTTCTTTTTTCAGAATAGAGAAGGCCGGATGAAGTTTCTTGAACTGGTCGAAATCCTCAAAAACAGCCTTGACCACCTGATAAATGATATCTTCGGAAACTTTGGCCGAAGAAACGAATGTGGCGCCGACGCCAAAGGTTGTTGTGTCTTCGTCATTGCCGCGGTACATGCCGGCGGGAATGGTGGCCATACGGTAGTAATCATTTTCCTTAACCAGCTCTTCGATTTCAGGACCGGTGACGTTTACCAGCACGGAATCACAAGAGGTGGTTGCTTCCTGGATTGAGCCGCTGGGATGACCGACGGTAAAAACGATGGCATCGATCTTGTTGTCGCACAACGCACCGGACTGCTCTGAAGATTTCAACTCCGTGGCCAGTTTGAAGTCTTCTTTGGTCCAGCCCATTTTTGCCATGACCACTTCCATGGTACCTCGTTGTCCGGAACCGGGATTGCCGATATTGACTCTTTTGCCCTTAAGATCCTTGAAATTCTTGATTCCTGAGTCAGCCCGCGCCACTACCGTGAATGGTTCCGGATGAATAGAGAAGACGGCTCTGAGATCTTTGTTGGGGCCGGCATCGGAGAATTTGGAGGTGCCGTGATAAGCATGATACTGCCAGTCGGACTGGGCGACACCCATATCGAGTTCGCCTTCAGCGATGGCGTTGAGGTTGTATACCGAACCGCCGGTTGACTCGACGGAGCAGCGGATGCCATGCTCGCTCTTGCCTTTGTTGACAAGACGACAGATTGCTCCTCCAGTTGGATAATAAACTCCGGTAACTCCGCCAGTGCCGATGGTGACAAACTGCTGTGCACCGACTGAAGGTGCACTGCTGAAAGTGGCGGCGAAGCCGAACATCGCTGCTGCTGCAAGCATCAAACCTTTTTTCATGTGATCTCTCCTTATGTTCTTTTTTTTTACGTTACTTCCCGAATGGAAAGACTTGCCGGAACCGACGGCTCCGAAACCGTTTGGTGATGTCATTCGGCGGTGTGGGCCGCCGGGAAAGGATAAGACAGTGCTCAATCATACAACGCGACGGTGTTTGAGAACTGCCGCATATTTCCTTTTAGAAATCCCCGGATGGTGGTGTATAGCTCACTGAGAGAATATTCAGCAAACTTTATGCCAAAGTATATAAAAAATGATAGAAAAAAGCAAGAGATAGGTTACAAGAGAGTATCTGATAGCTCCAGCGCAGCACAGTGGTCCCTCAAGTATACCATTGCAGTGTATGTGCAGTTGAAGAAAATTGATCATTTACTCAAAAAATACTATACGCGCAATGAATTGCTTGTTCAATAGTGTTGTAAAAAAAGCTATCTGTGGGATTCTTTGATCATTTCATCAACTTTAGTGAGCGTGAAAACATATATTCGTCTATATTCAAAGGAAAAGGTAATAGATGACCAATATCTCAGGTTAAGAATTGTTCAAAACCAGCGTAACTAAACATAACTTAGTCCAACGGCAACTGCGGAGAAAGAAAATTGATTTCCGGCGATATGACATGTGATTTGCTAAGGTAAGGCACCTTGCCAAAATTTCTGCAGCAGCCGTTATGAAGTAAGGCACTTCCAGTGCCATGAGGAGCGAGCACAATGATTTCTTTTAAGAAATGCCTGGTGTTGGGATGAGATCGCATGGCCGTAGAATTGCCTGGATCGTCTTGCTTTTGCAGTCGATTCTTCTGTTCTCATGCGATGAAACGCCTCCCCGTGTAACAACCTCGATCGCTGAACAATCCTTCATCGAGATCTCCGGCATCAGGGTACCTGTCTTTGTAACTGCGGCTGAACAATTTAATTATACCAGGTCCTGGTTTGCAGATATCGGGGAAAAACGAGCGGCTCTGCAGGCTTTTTTGTCACTTTATCCTGATAACAAGCGGCTCTGCGGCATGGCGGCTCTCGATCTCGCCTATCTGCAACTTGGCTCCGATTATCGTTTTGCCGCCGAGCAGAGCAGCCTTGCGGCAATAAAGGAGTACCAGAACATCCTGCATGAATATGGCGATCATCCGGAAATACAGGTAAAAGCCTATTGGTATATAGGCTGGATCTATGCAGGCCTGCTCAAGGATCCGCAAAAAGGGAATGAATATTTTTATAGTATCGTCAGTGAGTATGGCAATGAACAGATCTCTCTGCTGCCTCCGCCGCCATGGGTCAGTATTATTCATTCGCGGGAGGAAATCCCGCAGGCTTCACTGAACTCCCCGTCTGCAAAGCATTGGGCGGCACTTGCACTATTGGAGATAGTCAGGCACAGCGAAAAAAGAGAAGAGGCGTGGTCCGCCTTTGCCGGTCTGTGGAGGGAGTATCGAAATAACGCTGCCACGGGATTTGCTTTGCAACTCATTCTGGAAGAGCGACTTCATGTTGATGAAGCTTTGGTCATAGCGCAGGAATTTGTGGAGCAAAAATTTTCCAATGTCCATATCCTCGGCGATATCCAGAGGGAGATACAAACTATTCGATCCGAGAGGGGCGACACTTGAAAATTCTGAGTCTCTTTCAACGTTATATTCATTCTTTTCAAATACGTGTCTTTCTGGCACTGTCCCTGATCATTTTTATTTTCATTCCCGGAACGGGGTATATCGGTTTTCTTCAGGCCTATAAGGTTGTGGAAAATCAGATCCAGCAATATACCATCAGCACCGCCGCACAGATTACCATGCGGATCAGTTCCTTTCTGGATCAGCATAAATACAATGTTCGCTTGATTAAATCATTGCTGGAGGACAACCTTGTAGATGCCGCAAATCAGAATGAACTGCTTCATTATTTCAGTCTCTTCCAGAAGGACCATCCGGAATTTGTCAATATCTATTATGGAGACACCGGCGGCGGATTTTTTATGGTGCCTCCGCAGATTCCCGAGGTGCATTCCATTTTTGATCCGCGTGTTCGTCCCTGGTACCAGGGTGCGGTAGAAACAGGAGATCTCCACTGGACGGACGTTTATATTTTTGCTTCCACGCAGAAGCCCGGCATCACGGTTTCAATACCGATTTTTGCCGAAGACGGCGAACTCCAGGGTGTCTGCGGCATTGATATCGATCTGTCGGCCTTTTCCCGATTTCTAGAAGGTATCGAAATCGGCAAAGAGGGCTTCGCCTACATATTCGAGAATAAACAGGGACATGTCATCGCCCATCCCGGTCTTGTGCAGCTTCCCTGGAATGAACAGCATATTGGGCTTCTCCGGTACTGCCGTGAACGTCTGCAAAGCAACAGCAGCGATTTCGGGCTGATAACCTTTAAGGGCAAAGACTATTTTACCGCCTATGCCGATTATCCGGGAAAGGACTGGACCGTCGGAGTGACACTGCCGTTTTCAGAGTATTATGAAACTATCCGCTTTATAAAAAAGTCGACATCCTCACTGATCATCATCGGTATCCTGCTTTCCAGTATTCTCAGTTACCTGCTTGCTCGAACGGTTATTCGTCCGCTGCATACTCTGCAGCAGGGCATTGACAGGATCAGCAGCGGAGACCTCGAGTACAAGGTCGAGATAACCGATCCAGATATCGCCAGTGACCTGGCAGCCTCCTTTAACGGCATGGCCTCGTCACTACGCAAGAGTCTGGCGGAACTTAAACAAACCTATGTCGAGTTGGCGGAGAAGGAGAAATTGGCCGCCGTTGGTGAGATGACGGCGGGTATTGCACATGAAATCAAAAACCCTCTGGGAGTGATCCAGGGTTCAGCCCAGGTGGTTCTGGACCGACGGCGGCCCTGGGAAATGAGAGAGCGCGCCGCCCGATTTATTATCGATGAAGTCGAACGGCTTGACAACACCCTGAAGGCCTTTCTCTCTTTTGCCAGACCGGCTCCACCGGTACTCGTCGAAACTGATGTGATTCGCCTTCTTGAGGAGACTCTGTCGGCCACAGAAGAGCGATATCGGGAAGAAGGGTATGTATTTATCAGGGAGTATGACGAGGGTATTCTTCCCATAGAAGCGGATCGATATCAAATCCGTCAGGTATTCTGGAATATCTGTCTCAACTCAATTCAGGCAATGCCTGAAGGGGGGATAATTACCATAAGAGTGGGGATGGTTAACCGGAAAGAGTATCCGGATGGTAAGGTGATCGAGAGGTCGCTGGACAATCCTTTTGCCATTCAGCGCAACTGGCTCTCGATTTCTATTGAGGACGGCGGCTGCGGCATTCCGGAAGCAAAAATCGAAAAGGTAATGGACCCCTTTGTCAGCTTGCGGGATGACGGCATTGGCCTTGGTCTGTCAATTGTCTCTCAGATCGTCAAACTACACCGGGGACAGGTAAAGGTGACCAGTTTGGAAGGAGAGGGCACAGTGTTTACGATTCTTTTTCCAGGTGTGATGGTATGATGTTCGCGGCCTTCAGATCTGATTCAGGTCGGTTCCTTGAACTTCAGCACCAGGTACACAACAGCTACCAGAACCGAAAAACAATCCGTAAGGTCCTAAAAGGAGATACCCTTGCTCAGTAACGTACTGATAATCGAAGATGAAACCAGGATGCGTGAAGTCATAATCATGCTCCTCAATGATTTGGAAATTAAAATTTTTGAAGCGACTGATGGGGAAGAAGCTCTCGAAATTTTTGAAAATGAGGACATCCATCTGGTTATAACGGATCTCAAGCTCCCTAAAAAAAACGGCATGGAGGTGCTGACGCACATCAAGGCCCGCAGGTCCGAGGTTCCGGTCATTATTATCACCGCTTTCGGGTCCATCGACAATGCCGTCACAGCCATCCGGGAGGGGGCTTTCGATTATGTGACCAAACCTTTCAAAGAAGAGAGACTGAGATCCTGCGTCAAGAAGGCCCTGCAGATCAGTATGCTCACCAGTGAAGTGAAGTATCTTCGCCAGGAGATAGAAGGCAAATACAACTTCAATAATATTATCGGCAATTCAGCGGAGATGTGCGATATTCTGCGAATGGCCGGCGAGGTGTCCAGGACCGACACTACGGTTCTGATAACCGGGGAAAGCGGAACCGGCAAGGAACTGCTCAGTAGAGCCACCCATATTAACAGTCCTCGCTCCAAGGGGCCGTTTTTACCGGTTAACTGTGCCGCTATTCCTTCGTCGCTTTTGGAAGCTGAACTCTTCGGATATGAAAGAGGTGCTTTTACCGGGGCACAACAGCGTAAAAAGGGCAAGTTTGAACAGGCCTCCGGAGGAACACTCTTTCTCGACGAGATCGGCGATATGGAAGTTGACGTTCAGGCTAAATTCCTCCGTGTGCTCGAGTCGCATGAATTTGAGCGTCTCGGCGGAGACAAATCAATTCAGGCCGATGTCCGTATAATCGCAGCGACCAATAAGGATCTGGAGAAGATGGTAGCCGATAAGCGTTTCCGTGAAGATCTCTACTACCGGGTTTCGGTGTTTCCGGTCCGCATTCCTCCCCTGCGCGAACGACGGGACGACATTCCTCTGCTGGTCCGCCATTTTATAGAACTGTTCAGCAAAACTTTTGGACGCAAGAGGCCTACCCTCTCGGAGAAGGTTATGGAGATGCTGTATAACCATCCCTGGAAGGGAAATATCCGCGAGTTGAAAAATGTGCTCGAGCGAGCCATGATTCTCTGCAAAGGTGATCGAATCACCCGCAGGCATGTGGTGCTCAATGAAACGCACGAGAAACCTTTTTCCACCATGAATATCGAGCAGATTATCTCGTTGCTCGTCCAGGAATATCGGGTCGGCCTGGAGGAATTGGAGATGAAATGCATCCGCTTTGCCCTGCAAAAATCCGGCAACAATGTCTCGAGAACAGCGAGAATGCTTGGGCTGTCCCGGGCCACCTTGCGCTACAGGCTGGAGAAGATGGGACTGTAGCGGCTGTATTTTTAAAAGCCCAATTTTGTCTCCGCCCTCCGCCGATGGTAGAATGAGTATAAAGATTGCGGTGGCAGTATTCCTGTTGCCTGACGGCCCACCTTTATAGGATAACCTAAGCGGAGGATGTTATGACCCTTCCCACCAGAGCAAATCCCTATACTTTTGACGAATTTTTACTGAAACAAAATGAATTTGACTATTATGCGGATGATCCTTTTCTGCAGCAGATTGTCCATCACTTTGCCGGTGATTCCCGAGACGCCGTTGACAAGGCGGCACGAAAACTTTCAATACGGGCGTCCTTCCGCTGGCGCGATTTCGCCGATAGTGCGGCAAGGCTGGAAAATCGGCCGTATCTTCTCAATTATGACGCTCATAATCACCGGATCGACAGGGTTGTCAGGCCAATGGAGACAACTCTCATGGAAAAGGAGATCTTCAGCGAGGGTTTATTCTCCGGGAAGATGAATCCCTGGGAAAGCCTGATGAAAATGTTCCTGATCTATCAGAATGGGGAAGCATGCATCGCCTGTCCACTGGTGTGTACGGAGGGTCTGGTGGCGCTCCTGGAGGGATTTGGGGAAAGCCCCGAGACTCAGCGGATTCTCATGCATTGCAAGGAAGGAAAAGACGGTGATTTTGGTATCGGAGCCCAATATCTCACTGAGATTCAGGGAGGTTCGGATATTCCCGCCAATGTGGTCGAAGCACTGCAGGACGGGGTATTATGGAGACTTTACGGTACAAAGTTTTTTTGTTCCGCCGTCCACGCCGATTATGCCGTGGTAACCGCAAAGCCGCAGGGCTCGGAGAAGGTGGGCCTGTTTGTGGTGCCCTCCTGGCTTCCGGGAGACAAGGCAAAGGAGGTCCGCAATGGTTTTACCATCGATCGCCTGAAATGGAAAATGGGGACGGCTGAATTGCCCACGGCGGAAATTACCTTTAATGGTGCACAGGCCTACCAGGTTGGACCCCTTGGTCGCGGCCTGGCCAATGTTGTCGGTGTTGTCCTTACTCATTCCCGTCTGACTGTAGGGCTCTCAGGAGCTGCCAGTATGACCAGAGCTGCCCGCGAAGCCCGGCAATACAGTGAATTCAGGGAAGCGTTCGGTCAAAACGTAGCACGGTTTCCCATGGTGGCCACACAGATAGACGAGCTGGATTTCTTTGCCCGACGGTCAACGGCAGGAGCCTTCAAAATCTACGGGCAATTTCTGGCACTCGACGGCAAAATCAAAGTCGGCATCAACAAAAGTGATCCTCTCCCATTGCGGCAAAAGAGACTTGAGGTTCGTGAACTGGTGATGCTCCAGAAGATAACCACTTCATGGGATGCGGTAGACCAGTTGCGCCTGGCCATGTCAATCTTCGGCGGTCATGGTGTTATGGAAGATTTTTCCGCTTTGCCGAGGTTGTATCGGGATGCCGCGGTGAATGAACTCTGGGAAGGGCCGCGTAATGTGCTGCTTAGTCAGATTCACCGGGATTTGCAGCAGGTCAAAGCGTGGTATGAACCGTCGAAATTTGTGCGAAGTCTGCTGACAGGAGCGGAAAACGTTGTGGTTAGAGAGCTTGAGGAGGAAATCGAGGAGCTGGTAGCCTATGCGGACTTGACAATACCGAGTGAGGCGGCGGGAGAAATCTGCCGGCAATGGGACGATTTCTGTCACCGTCTCTTTCATGCCTATCAGGACCTGGCGTTGGCGGAGGTGGAGGACGTTTTTTAACCTGCTTATTAGCCTACCGGTCCGCCGGCAGGCCGGGTATACTGCAGCATGACCCAGCCGTAATGGTCGGAGTCGGTTTTGATATAAAGCCAGTCGGGAGCGGCACCTATTACTTCCACAATAGTTCCCTGCTGAAGCTGCCCGGTAATATCGGCATCAAGATCGGGCGTGGCACGGATATTAAGGAGCTGAGGGGTCGTTTCCACTCGGCTGAGGATCAGCTCCTGCCGCCGGTAATTCTCCTGCGGAACAATGGTGGTTACCTGCGGATGGGGAATTCGGACGATTGTTCGTGGTGGTGTCCGGTAAACCACGGCTCTCCGGCGCGGCTCGTAGATGACGGTTTGCCATGGCTCTTCATAAATAACAGTTCTCTGCCGGGGACCGGCATTAACGATAGTGCTGACCAGGACTCCTGAAAGCAACCCCGCCCCCAGGTAAATCCAGAATTGGTCGGAGCCGGAGTAGTGACTGCGGTAATTATAATAATTATGACGAGGGCCGTAAGATGTATAGCCGTGACCGTAATATCGGCCCGCGGCACCACTGTTCACTGCCGCAAAGAGAAATATGATAAAAACAAGGGTAATTTTTACCAGTAGTTTCATGGAATCCTCAGTGCCGTGGAATGCTGAAATTATCGTTTCAGTCTAACACTAAATATATATCATATTGTATTATAAATATACCCTTTATGGTAGTTTCGTAAAAAGTTGCCACCAATCTTTCAGGCTCTCAGATAGCTGGATAAAAGTTCGATATATGTTTATGGCAGGCCTTTGACTATACTAGCAATATGTTACAGTCCTGCGAAAAACCGGCAACGCCGGAGATCAGGCTTTCTCGAAGTCGGAGTTTATGCCCGTACGGGTGCTTATCGCGAAGCTTTTATCAATCCCGCTATTCTCCTGTAACCGCGTCTCTCAAGGTCTGGATGCCAATCTCGTCCAGCATGAAGCCGAGACGGGCGCGTTTGGAATTTTTCTTGTAATAATCGATAGTTTTCTCGATGATCTCTTCCGCCTGCTCCGTTGTGACATCTTCAGCAAGAACTTCAGCAAGCCGGGGTTTAATGCCACCCATACCACCCACCAGAACAGTCCATCCCCCAGCGGTTCCGTACAGGGATAAATCTTTAATGCAGTTTTCACCGCATTGTATTTTGCAGCCGCTGACAGCCATTTTCATTTTACTGGGCATGGGCATGCCATGATATTTACTGTCGATCTTCATACCCATCTCGATGCTGTCCTGTTTGGCCAGGCGACAAAACGTTATTCCCGGACACACTTTGACACTGCGGACGCAGAGGCCGACCGCATGTCCCGGTGTGGTATTCAAATCTTTCCAGATATTATCGACATCTTCCTCTTTAATCCCGACGATGGCTATGCGGGCCGCGCTGGTGATTTTCAGAGCAGCCGCATCATATTTCCTGGCGACCTCTGCGAATAGCTCGAGCATCTCCGGGGTTACAATCCCGCAGGGTATATGTGGAGCGATTGCATAGGTTTCTTTGTCTCTTTGGAGGATCACTCCTTTTTGTCCATCTTTCAGCATTGTCTCAATTCTCCTTTCATCTCAGATAGTGTCTGTCCAGAAATGAGCAATTTCGAAGTCTACGCTATCTGTCTAACCAGGCGCTCGATGAATTTAACCACAGCGCAGACTCCGACTGGTTAGGACAGTAAGCATGATCCAGAAAGTGCCATTATGGACGGGCACCAGGTAGTGGAATCGGCTATTTTACCCTATGTGAGGAAAAGGTAAATTGAAATATCTGCATAGCACCTTTGCCGAAGAGAACTCAGAAATAGATGCGGAAAGGACAGGAGCAGTGGCGTTTCTTCAGGAGTATGGTATTAATCCTCAGGTTTGTTTACATCTTCCAAGGTATCTTTATCCGTAGATTGAAACCGGGGGATTACTGTAATTTTGCCTGTTGTCTCTAAAATAATAATATCGATTTCCCGCAAAGTGGCTGCGCCGCTGCTCCGCGCCGCCAGATTGAGCTCTTCCCGGGTGACCCTTTCCTTTCTCATAGAATGATCAAGTATCTCTCCCCGGTAAAGCAGCATTCTGGGTTGGCTGGTAACCAGGTTTTTAACTACTCTTTTTCGTACCGAAAGCCAGGTTATCAGGTACTGCATGCCGATGAGGAGAAAAATAGCCAGGGCCCCCTCGGTAACTGCCACGTTTTTGTTGAGCGCCATGGTGGCCAGGGTTGACCCCAGGGCAATGGTGATGACAAAATCAAAGGCATTCATTTTTGCAAGAGTCCTTTTGCCGGTGATACGCAGCAAGACAATCATGCACAGGTAGGCCAGAATTGTCTGGATAAAGACTCTGATTAAACTTTCCCAGTCGTTGAAAAAGAGATTGTTCATGGCGTCTGCTCTTAGTTGAAGAAAGGAAGTCGGGTTGAAATACCAGCAGGAATGTTTTTCAATTTGCAAGAAACATTCCCGGTGGTAAAGAGCGGTTGAGAGAATTAATATTCCGAATGGGTTGAAGGAGGCCGACCCAGCAATAGAGGCTGCATTGCCGCGTATACCATTGTGATCCGACTTCCAGGCGAAGATGCAAATATCTTTTACAGTCTTATATGGAAGGATAATACGGCTCGAATGGACAGTAGGCATAGAATGATACAGGCCGTTGCCTTAAAGCGAAGAAGCAAACATGAAATTTTCGCGGACTCGGAAAAAGCTTAATAACAGCAGAAATCTATACAACGATCATGTATGATGGTTTTTGCAAAAATTATTCTCTTGCTGTCATTTCGGTGAACATGGAGTTCCCAGTGACGTTGTGTAATTTTCAAGTGGTGCTTCCCGGCGGAGCTGAATAAGTACCTGGTGTATTTAAGCTGGAACCTTTAACAGTATATTCTATTTTCTTGTTTTTTATGGCAGACTCTCAGGAGTAAGGCACTAAGTGCTTAATCATTTACCTTATGGAGGTTTCTCATGCGGGATTGGCATTTTTTTAAAGGGTGTTTGGTTCTTGTATTCATATCTCTTCTCTCACCTTCTCTGCTGTACGGCGGCTGGATTCTAAAAGACGGAGAGGGAACAACGACATTTATTTCCAAAGGTAAAATTAAACACACTGAGGGAGATGAAACGGATTCTTATCTGGTGATAGATTATAATGTCGATCGGATAAACCTGGTTGACGGTTCGCAGCAGATTTATGCCACCGGCACCTTGGCAGAGTATTGCGGATATATGCGGAAAATTACCGAGGCATTCAGCCAGATGGAAGGTGCGTTTGGCGATTCCGAAGAAAACGCAGCCGAGATGGTGGAAGTAGTTGCTGCGGGACAGGAAAACATTGCGGGACTGAAGGCTGAAAAATACCAGGTGATCGTCGATGGTGAGCTCTATGAGGAGGTCTGGCTGACCATGAATTCCGGTTTAATGAGTGAACTGGGAAATTCCGCCAGCCATCAACAATTCATGGAATGCCTCGATGCCGGCGGAGATCCGGTGGAAAGTTCCAAAGCCTACCGGGAACTGTCCCTGAAAGGATGGGAACTGCGCAGTATATCCTATGATTTCGGTGAAAAAGAATACAACAGCGATACCGTGTCCATAGCGGAAGAAAATATTGATGACTCGGAGTTTGCCCCGCCTGCCGGCTTTAAAAAGCTGGAGCTTGAAGAGATGTTTATGGCGGGTACGGAGTAAAATGAAAAAAAACCTGTTTTGTAAGTTATGAGAGCTATTTTTTCCTCAAGAAGGCTGGTTGCCGTTTGTATTGTCGTGCTGTTGGCTGCCTCTGTTGGCGCACTCTGGTGGTTGAGGCAGCTCAACCTGGAGATCAGTGAGAAGTTTGATGGTAAACGGTGGTCTCTTCCGGCCGTGGTTTATGCCAGACCATTGGAACTTTATGCCGGACTACCACTTACTCCGGAAATGTTTGAAAAAGAGCTTGAGCTCTCGGGATATCGACAGGAAGAGGATGTTCAGTCATCCGGTGGTTATAATCGCAAGGGAAATGAGTTTGAGCTGGTTACCAGAGACTTTACCTTTCCCTCCGGCCTGGAAAAATCAAAATCGCTGACGGTTTCTTTCCGGAACGATCAAGTCGTGCGGATCAGCGACTTCCGCACCCAGGAGGAGGTAAGTTTCGTCAGGTTGGATCCGGCTAAAATAGGCAGCTTTCATCCGCTGATCCATGAGGATCGGATCATCATCGAGGAAGAACATATCCCCGCTCTTCTCAAGGAAACCTTGATGGCGGTGGAAGATAAAAACTTTCTCAGTCACCATGGTATCTCCATCACCGGGATCGCCCGGGCTGTTCTGGCAAATTTCAAAGCGGGCCGCGCCGTTCAGGGGGGCAGCACCCTGACCCAGCAGCTGGTCAAGAATTTTTTCCTTACCAGCGAACGGACATTCTCCCGTAAATTCCAGGAGGCCGTCATATCCTTTCTTCTGGAATCTCGCTACAGCAAGGATGAGATTTTAACAGCATATGTCAATGAAGTTTTTCTGGGGCAGGATGGCAGCCGGGCCATTCACGGGTTCGGGCTGGCAAGCCGGTTCTACTTCAGACGGAACCTGTCCGATTTGACGGTTGCACAGACAGCGACACTTGTCGGCATGGTCAAAGGTCCTTCGCTCTATGATCCCCGTCGTAATCCGGAGAAGAGTCTTGCCCGCAGGAACAGCGTTCTGCAGAGTATGTTGCAGGAAAATATCATCGATACCTCCCTCTACAAACAGGCCATGGAGCAGCCACTCAGTAATGTGATGGTACAAAAAAGCGGTCTTAATCGATTTCCCGCCTTTCTTGAGCTGGTGCGGCGCCAGCTGGTTGAGGAGTACAGGGAGGAAGACCTGAGAGGCAGCGGTGTACAAATTCTGACAACATTGGATCCTGCGGTACAGATGACGGCGGAAGAGGAGTTGCAGAAAACTCTGACCGATCTCGAGGGCAAGGCAGGAGGGGACACCATTGAGGCTGCGGTGGTGATAACGGCAAGAGAGACCGGCGAGGTTCATGCTGTCATCGGCGCTAAAACCCCACAGCTTCCAGGTTTCAATCGTGCTCTGGATGTGCGCAGGGCAATCGGTTCTCTGGTCAAGCCGGCAGTCTATCTCGCAGCCTTGACAGAGGGCTACAGCCTTGCTTCTCCCATCAATGATCTTGCCGTTACCCTGGAAAATAAGGGAAATAGATGGAGACCACGAAATTACGACTATCTCGAACATGGGCGGGTAGCCCTTTATCAGGCTCTCGCCCAGTCATACAACCTGGCCACGGTTCACCTGGGAATGGAAGTGGGAATACCGCGTATACTAGCGATTCTTAACCAACTGGGATATCCCGATGTGCTGGAACCATATCCCTCGATTCTGCTGGGATCAGTCTCCATGTCGCCATTGCAGGTAACTCAAATCTACCAGACCATCGCCTCAGGTGGCTTTTATCTGCCGTTGCGCTCCATCCAGGCCGTCATAGCCGACGACGGACAACTACTGAAACGATATGGTCTTGAAGTGGAACAGCGTTTTGACCCGGAAACCATGTTTGTCCTCGGCCATGCCCTGCAGAGGGTTATGTCGGAAGGGACTGGAAAAAAACTGCACACTGCCGAAGGTCGGTCATTTGCCGGAAAAACCGGAACCACCGACGACCTGCGCGACAGCTGGTTTGCCGGCTATACCGCAGAGCGGCTGGCGGTTGTCTGGCTGGGGAACGACGATAATCGAACTATATCGCTCTCCGGCTCGAGCGGGGCATTGCCGGTCTGGGGCAGAATAATGAAGGCTATTCATGCCTCCAGCCTGGAACTTCCCGAGCCGCCCGGAATCACCTGGCGCAGAATTGACAAAAAGACACTGCGGCCGGCAAGCATATTCAACCGCAACAGCACGGTTCTTCCCTTTACCGAAAAATCATTCGGTAAACGGAGTTTAATTTCCCCGGAAGTCACAGAAACAGAAGGTAAAAGATGAATCAGGATAAAAACATAGATCGAATATCAGCCCGGCCGACCCCATCCTCTGCCGTCGGCATCAGGATTATTGCCACTATACTGCTGCTGCTTGTGCATGGCTGCGGCTTACAAAACCGTGCGCCTTTTCCCGGTTCGAAATATCCACAGGACCCTGCTCCCGGGGAGCAGGTGCTTATCGAGCCCCCTGGCGAAGGACCTGGTCATACTTTGTATACCGAGGCACAGCAGCTACTGGCGCAGGGTAATAACCATCAGGCTGAACTGGCTCTTGAGCGGGCTCTGCGCATCGAACCAGGAAATCCGGCGTACTGGTATGCCATGGGAAAGACCAAATACAGGCAGAATCAATATGCCCAGGCTATACAGTTTTGTTTGAAGTCAAAAAGTCTGGCGGGGAATAATGCCCGGCTTATCAGGATGAATGATCAGCTGATTCTGGAGGCCAGGCGCGCCGGTGGAGTGTAATCAATGATGGTCTCGTAAAAGTTATCTGAGTTTCCGGGATGAAATCGTAAAAAGCTTGATCTGCAGGGACGCAAATCAAGCTTTTTGCGAGTGTATCAATCTGTTATTCTAATGGGAAGTTCGGTTTTCTTTATTACCGTTCTCAGGGCAAAGGAGGAGTTTATCCGCCTAACGCCGGGTAGGCTGGTGAGCCTGGAGTGAACATTTTTGTAATCATCATTATTTCTGCAGATCACCCTGAGAATATAATCGGCATCTCCCGACATCAGATAGCATTCCATTACTTCGCTGATATTGGCGACGTTCCGTTCAAATGCCTCCAGTTTTTCCTGCTGCTGCCCTTCCAGGGTGACACGCACAAAAACATTGCCGGGAATACCAACGGTAGCCTGATCGACCAGCAGAACATAGCGGTCAATGATGCCGCTTTCCTCTAGCATTCGTACCCTTCGCAGACAGGCCGACTCCGACAACCCTACTTTTTGTGCCAGCTGGACGTTAGATAATTTACCATTATGCTGAAGTGCCGATAAAATCGATCTGTCGATTTCGTCTATGCTTGTTTTTTGTGGTTTCTGCAATTATCACCTCAAAAATCAGAATTATCTGTAGTTCATTAGCGAGAAATGTCGAAAAACGCAATTTAATTTCACACCTTCCTCTGTAATATGGCAACGGAAAAAGAAGTTATCCGTGTAACAATTTAAAGGAGTGAGCTATGATCGTCGGTATTTTGAAAGAGATTAAATCAGAGGAAAACAGGGTATGCATGACACCGGCTGGTGCTGAAGTCATGATCAATAATGGCCATCAGGTACTGGTTGAGACTGCAGCCGGTGTCGGCAGCAACTTTTCCGACGCCCAATATACAGGGAGCGGAGCTGAAGTTGTCAAGAGCGCTGCGGAGGTGTATGCACGGGCCGACATGGTTATGCATGTGAAGGAGCCGCAACCCTCGGAATATGAGATGATTCGCGAAAATCAAATTGTGTTCACCTATTTCCATTTTGCCGCATCCGAAGAACTTACCCGGGCGATGATGAAGAGAAAGGCGGTCTGCATTGCTTATGAAACCATAAAAGATAGCGACGGTTCGCTGCCTCTGCTCACTCCCATGAGTGAAGTGGCGGGCAGAATGGCCATTCAGCAGGCGGCTAAATATATCGAAAGGGCGCAGGGAGGCCGAGGACTTCTCCTTGGCGGAGTGCCCGGAGTTGATCCGGCGACGGTTGTCGTGATCGGCGGTGGAGTTGTGGGAACTCATGCGGCTCAGATGGCCTGTGGACTTGGCGCCAAAGTGTATCTTCTTGATATGAACCTGGCCAGATTGCGTTATCTCTCAGAGATCATGCCGAAGAACTGCTTCCCATTGATGTCCTCACCGGCAAAAATCCGCGAGCTGATTAAAGAGGCAGATGTGATTGTGGGTGCGGTGCTGCTCCATGGTGCCAAGGCACCCAGACTTATTACCAGAGAGATGCTTGGTAGTATGAAAACCGGCGCTGTGGTTGTTGATGTTGCCATCGACCAGGGCGGTTGCTTTGAGACCTCGAAGCCCACAACTCATGGAAATCCGATATTTGAAGTGGACGGAATAATCCATTATTGCGTTGCCAATATGCCTGGCGCCGTGCCGCTCACCTCTACAATGGCATTGACCAATGCCACTTTGCCTTTCGCTGTGGCCTTAGCCAACAAAGGATGGGAGCAGTGCGCCAGGGAAAGCAATGTCATCCGGGAAGGGGTTAATATTGTCTCGGGTAAGATAACATATCGTGGTGTCGCCGAGGCTTTCGATATGGAGTACAGCCCCGTTGAAAGTCTTTTGAGCTGATCTCTCAGCCTTCAAGACCCCGACTTAACTAAGTTTGGCGGTAATCCTTTTCGTGAGCTTCAGGAACTCTAAAAGGGATTTTTTCACAAAAGTGCAATAAACAAGATTTTTTTTATGTGAGGTGAAAAAAATCCTGAAATGATGTTATCATTGAGCCAGCATGCATTTTTCCGGTGCTCCCGGATCTTGATATACAAAAAATATGTTTCAGGCAGCTTCATTTATGGTATAAAGTCGGCATCATAACAATTTAAATTTTAGGAGGTAAGGAAGAGCATTCGAAAGAAGGTGGGAAATAATCAATAATAATCGGAGGAGGATGTATGGAAGCATTTGATGCGTTAGTTGGTAAAATAGGTGCCTTTGCATGGGGACCGCCAATGTTGATTCTGCTCGTGGGTACAGGTTTCTGGCTGACTTTCGCCTTGCGAGGCCTGCAGTTTACAAAGTTATGGCATGCTCTTTACCTGGCTCTTATCAAGAGAAAGGAAGATACCGATCAACCCGGCGATATTACCCATTTTCAGGCATTGATGACTGCTCTTTCGGCAACTGTCGGGACGGGTAATATCGCCGGTGTTGCTACGGCTATTGCCATCGGTGGTCCCGGTGCTCTCTTCTGGATGTGGATCACGGGGCTTGTCGGCATGGCGACTAAATATGCGGAAGCGGTGCTTGCCGTGAAGTACAGGGTTGTCGACGCCAACGGCGAAATGAGTGGCGGCCCGATGTATTACATTTCCAAAGGACTGAATCTTCCCTGGCTTGGTGCTATTTTTGCGGTCTTCGCCTCTGTTGCTGCCTTCGGGATCGGCAATATGGTACAGTCCAACTCCGTGGCCGACGCCGTTCAGTCAACCTTCAGTATTCCTCACTGGATTACGGGAGTCGTCCTTATGGTTTGTACAGCCCTGGTCATCATCGGTGGTATCAAGTCCATCGGCCGGGTTACTTCGGTGCTGGTACCGATAATGATTGTTTTCTATATTGCCGCATCTTTATTTATCATCCTGGCTAATATTGCCGAAGTACCCAGTGCTCTTGGCCTCATCGTCAAGCAGGCATTTTCACCGACCTCGGCAGTAGGCGGTTTTGCCGGTGCAGGTATCATGCTGGCCATCAGAATGGGTGTCGCACGTGGTGTCTTTTCCAACGAATCCGGACTGGGCAGCGCACCTATTGCTGCAGCTGCAGCCCAGACCAAATCGCCTGTGACTCAGGCGTTGGTTTCCATGACGCAAACCTTCATCGACACCTTGATTGTCTGTACTATGACCGGTCTGGTTCTCATCATTACCGGTGTCTGGTCAAGCGGTGAAAACGGTGCTGCATTGACGACAAGCGCTTTTGCCGCCGGAATGCCGGGCGGTGCCTATATTGTCACCCTCGGTCTGATTCTCTTCGCCTATTCAACAATCCTGGGCTGGAGTTACTATGGTGAAAAATCGATCGAATATCTGTTTGGGGTGAAATCGGTCATGCCTTACAGGATAGTTTTCGTGCTTTTCGTGGGTGTCGGTGCCATCGCCAAACTGAGCATTGTCTGGAATATTTCCGACGCGCTTAACGGCCTGATGGCTCTGCCTAACCTTATCGGCCTGATACTGCTGACTCCGGTAATCGTTTCCGAAACCAAGAAATATTTCGGAAATAAATAGGGGGGCAGCAGTACCCGAGAGATTATTTTCAAAGGAAGTAAGAAAATAATATTTCAAGAAACCAACGGATATGGAGCGCTTTACCCAACCGGGCGTTCCATATCTTTTTTTCCTATCTTCTCATTTGACCTTCCCTGCTAAAAACCTGCTGTTTCGCAGATGAGCGGATTCCGATAAGCAGGAATGAAGCAGCTTTTGGGAAAATCTAATAGGGCCTAAATCAATGACTGCCGAGTTTCTACCGCAATTTTGCACAATCGTTGTGGTTCATCTTCTCGCTGTGGCCAGTCCGGGACCCGATTTCGCCGTGGTGGTCAAACAAAGCGTGACCCATGGTAAAACCACAGCGTTATGGACCAGCCTCGGAGTCGGCACCGGCATCCTTGTCCATGTGCTCTACTCCCTGCTTGGTATCGGGGTTATCATTTCGCAGTCAATTATCGCTTTTACCGTGATGAAGTTTGCAGGTGCCGCTTATCTTATATATATCGGCTGGAAGGCCTTATGGACCAGACCTGCATCGTCTCGGTTCTATGCCGGGATTAAGAAAGAGGCCCCGACTGTCGGCAGGGCGTTCTGGACCGGTTTTCTTACCAATGGGCTCAATCCCAAGGCAACACTCTTTTTCCTCTCTCTCTTCACGGTGGTGATTGCCGCCGATACTCCGCTTGGCATTCAGGCCTTTTACGGTATCTATATGGCCTTTGCCACCGCGCTATGGTTTTCAGGGATTTCCGTGCTTTTCGGCAATAGCCGGGTACGTGCACTCTTTGGCAGGATAGGCCATTGGTTCGAGAGATTGATGGGCGGAGTTTTGCTGCTGCTCGGCATCAAGTTAATTATTACCTCGCAGAAATAGAAGGACTTACTGCCGGACCTGATTACCCCTAATCTTCAGCTCAAGGGCCAGGAAATGCTGAGTTTCAGGGGGAATCAGTTTGCCGGATTTAACTCTTTTGCAGAATATCCTCTGCGTAGGCAAAAAGGGCGGGGCTGCCCCCGGTATGCCAAAACAGGACGGTCTCGTCTTTGGAAAATCTGCCTGATCTGATCATCTCCAGCATCCCGCCCATTGCTCTGCCGGTGTATACCGGATCGAGGAGGATGCCTTCATGACTGGCCGTCAGTGATATCGCCTCTCTTTCCAGACTGCCGACGACGCCGTAACCTTCCCCGAGATACTCTGCGTTAAGTTCAAGATCAGCTTTGCCGAGGGTAAAATCGACACCCAGGAGTCTGGCAGTGTTCTCTGCCAGTTGGATGATATACTCATCGAGGTCCATGCCGAAAACCTCATCCTTGTCGATATTGATGCCGATCAGCTGATATTTCGCACCGACAAGTGCCTGGCCGACCACCATACCGCTATGGGTGCCGCCGGAACTGGAAGCAAAGATAATATGATCGACATTTTCACTCATTTCGGCGAGCTGATTTTCCAGTTCATACATGGCTGCGACAAATCCCGTAGCGCCAATGGCATTTGAACCGCCGTAAGGAATGATGTAAGGAGTCTTGTTGTCCTTTTGCAGATCCGAGACGATATCGGGAATGCTTTCTCCTTTCCGCAACTCACCTGACCAGTGGATTGTGGCACCAAAGAGCATGTCGAGAAGAAGATTTCCCTGCCGGCTTTTCGGCGGGGTGCCGCCCAGGGCAAGATGGCATTCAAGACCGCAGGCAGCAGCGGCAGCAGCTGTCTGCCGGCAATGATTTGACTGCGCCGCTCCGGCGGTAATGATACAGTCGGCTCCCTGCTGCAGAGCATCGCCCAACAGGTATTCGAGTTTACGGGTTTTATTGCCGCCGAATCCGAGACCGGTCTGGTCGTCTCTTTTCATCAATATTCGCGGACCGTTCAGATATTTTTCAAGATTGTGCAAACGGGTGAGTGGTGTAGGCAGAAAAGCAAGTGGTTTTCTGGTGATGTCTTGGATGGCGGATGCTGTCATATTTTTCTCCCTGGGAAGATTATGTTTCATAATATAACCTTATTGAAAATTTCGTAAAAAGTCATCGAAGTTCTGAGATGCTCTCTGCGATAAGCAGCCGTACGGGCATAAACTCCGACTTCGAGAAAGCTCGATATACTAGGCGAGATCGAGCTTTTTACGAGTCCATCCTTATTGAGAGTTGGATAAAATATCAAGTTTCGTGATCGCGCCTATGTGCTAACAGCTGATCTATGATAGTATTACCTTTCTGGAAGACTATGATCCTGAGACAGAAGGGAGGAGCCCATGCAGAAGGAGAAAATCAAGGATATTGTAGCCATATTTTCCGAATCACCCGGATATCTGTTGAAATCCGGCTGGCTCAGATCAATGGCAGAGAGTCAGGCAGTGGATGCCGACGGTCACCCCATTCCCTGGATTACCTATCCCGCTCTTGATTTTCTTGCCGATCGAATAAGACCATTCATGACCGTCTTTGAATACGGCAGCGGCAACTCTACCTTCTGGTGGAGTGAGCGGGTGAAACGGCTGATCAGCTGTGAGCACGACAAGGAGTGGTATGCCGAATTCCGTTCAAAGATGCCGGCAGATATCACCTACCTTCTGCGCCGGGCCAAAGGTGGCAGCAGGGAATATGCTATGGAAATTACGACATATGGCAGCATCTTCGATGTCGTGGTTATCGATGGCCGGGACCGGGTCGACTGTGCAAAAAACAGTGTGTCTGCTCTGCGGCCGAATGGGGTGATTGTCTGGGACAACAGTGACCGCGATGAATATCGGGATGGTTATGACTTCCTCCACAAGGCGGCCTTTAAACGTCTGGATTTCTGGGGTATGGGCGCCCTTGCCACGCGCCGCTGGTGCACTTCGATCTTTTACCGGACAGAAAACTGTCTGGATATTTGAAAGAGGGATATAAAGTAAGCCGACAGTGCCAGGTCAATGCGGCATTTGCCTGCAGCCGGTCTCCCTGGTGAAGAGCAGCAACAGGAGGGAAAGCAGGATCCAGGCCAGCATCAAGGTAAAGCCGGTGCGATAGGCAATTGCGCTATATATGCGGATACCGGCCAAAACCTCCCCTGTCCATAAACGGTCCAGAGCCAAGCCCACCAAGGGCTGCAAGATCATCGGACCCATCATAACTCCCATATTGATTACTCCGGAAACAGTGCCCGCAAGATATGGAGGGACAGATTCCTTGGCGAAGGCAAAACTGATGATCATGGAGCCGGAGAAAAAACCGGTAATCAACAAGACAAAAAGGAGCTGGACAAGAGAGAGATTCGGAAGATAGACGATGGCAATCCATCCGGCAGCTGCAACAGCACAGCCGGTGAGGTAGAGTCGTTTTCTGTTTTTCAGTTTGTCGGAGAGCCAGCCGAAAACGGGTCCACCTACTGCCCAGGCTACCAGCAGCGCGGAGGTGAGAGATGCCGCTTTTGCGGGCGAAATACCGTGCATGGTGGTCAGATAGGGAACTCCCCACAGGCCGGAAAAGGTAAGGAGGCACCCGACAATCCCTCCCGGGATGATGAATAACAGCAGGGTGTTGCGGTAGCTGAACACCTGGATTATATCAGCTATGTATCCGGTTTTTTTATGTGATGCGGCAGGCTTGGCGGTGATGAGAAAGTCCTTGAAGCCTTTTTCATGGGGATAATCCCTGACAAACAACCAGGTACCCACTCCGGCAAGGACGGTTATAGCCGCAGAGAAGAGAACCACACTGCGCCAGCCGAATATATCAACGAAAAGGCGCAGGGGCGTGCCGGCAAAAACAGCTCCCATAATTCCACAGAACAGGGCAAGTCCCGAGACCAGGGCGAAGCGCGACGGGGCAAACCAGTTGGCCGCAAGCTTCAACAGACAGACAAAGGCTACCGCTACCGAGCCGCCGATCAGCAGCCGCCCGATTCCTGCCCAGAGGATCCCCGGTGCCAGGGCAAACATCAGGGTGCCAAGGGCGGCAACGCCGGTTCCCAGAGTAAGCAGGCGACGTGGCCCCCAGCGGTCGGCAAGAATTCCCGTGGGTATCTGCATAGCCACATAGCTGTAGAAATACAAAGCCGAAAGATTGCCGAGAGCGGCTGCGCTGATGGCGAATTCCTGCATGAGTTCTCCGGTGATAACGGCCGGTGCCACTCTATGAAAAAAGCCAAGCAGGTAAAAAACAGCGCCAAATCCCCAGACAAACAGACCTGCTTTCATGGGGGGGAGACTATTGACTGCGGGATTCGCGAGTGGAGGTATATTCTTCAAAATAATTCTGTCAATCAGAGGGATGTCTTTTTGATTATATCAGGTTTTGGCAAATGAACCGCAGCCCAGCATCTGGACGAGTCCGTCAAGCATTGCCGGAATCTCTTTGTCGGTATCCAAGAGGTCTGGAAACATAATCCAGTTGTTGAGCAGGCCATCGATGAAGGAAATTGTTGCAATACCCGCCAGCCGAACATCGAGATCTTCGGGCAACTGTCCCTTGTTGATGGCATTGCGCAGAATATTTTCAATCTTGCGCTGCCCTTCAAGATGGCAATTTACCCTGTGAAGGTCAAGGGCGCCGGTATCCTCCACCGTTTCACATTTGGTCAGCAGGATTCGAAAAAGCTGCAGCATTCTGGGGTCTTCCTTGAGACTTTTGAAAAAAGCCACGTGAGAGGATTTTAATTTGCCGAGAGGGTCGGGTTCGTGGGAATCTTCACATGCCAGGCTGATAGGCTCGAAGGGCAGGAGGAGCTGCTCCCAAAGGGCTCCCAGCAGATCCTCCTTATTCTTGAAATGCCAGTAAATGGCGCCTCTGGTTACCCCCGCGTCTTTAGCGATGGTGGCCAGGGTAGTACGCGATACCCCTTGTACGGAGAAAATCCGTACCGCGGCATCAAGAATAGCTTCACGGGTTTTCAGGGCTTCTTCTTTTGTCTTTCTTGCCATTTCAGTCAAAGATTCTCATGCACATTCTTCTCTATTCAGCATTCCTGAGGCGAAGCAACGGTGATCTTTTCAGGGTGCCGTTTCCGGGAGAGCCGCATTACCACCACAAAAAAGAGAGGAATAAAGAAGATGGCCAGGACAGTAGCCGACAGCATGCCGCCGAAAACCCCGGTGCCGATGGCGTTTCTGCTGTTGGCGCCTGCACCCGTGCTGATCGCCAGCGGTAAAACACCGAGCATAAAAGCCAGCGAGGTCATCAGGATCGGGCGGAGCCGCATCCGGCATGCCTTGATCGTAGCGGAAACCAAATCTGCCCCCTCATCATGGAGGGATTTGGCAAACTCAACGATCAGGATAGCATTTTTAGCGGATAATCCTATGGTTGTCAGCAGTCCCACCTGAAAAAAAACGTCATTTTCCATACCGCGGAAATAGGCGGCAAGCAGGGCGCCGAGAACACCGAGAGGGACAGCCAGAATAACCGAGAAGGGCACTGACCAGCTTTCGTACAGGGCTGCAAGGCAGAGAAAGACCACTAGAATGGAGATGGCGTAAAGAGCCGGTGCCTGGGATCCGGATTGTTTTTCCTGGAAGGAGGCGCCGGTCCACTCATATCCTATCCCTCTGGGAAGCTGGGATACCAGTTGGTCAATGGTCGCCATGGCGTCTCCGCTTGATCTGCCCGGTGCGGCTTCACCCATTATCTGAACGGCAGGATTGCCATTAAAGCGTTCGAGTCGAGGCGAACCAAAACTCCAGTGACCGCTGGTAAAGGTCGAAAACGGTACCATGTCGCCTTTGTTGTTGCGGACATACCATTGCCGGATGTCTTCGGGTTGCATACGAAAAGGGGCATCGGCCTGCAGGTACACCTTTTTTATCCGGCCGTTATGTACAAAGTCATTGACATAGTTTGAGCCCCAGGCGGTGGAAAGGGTTCTGTTGATATCGCCGACCGAGACACCGAATGCCATGGCCTTCTCGTAATCCACATCCAGGTTGTACTGAGGTGTATCTTCCATGCCGTTCGGACGAACCCTGGTAAGATCGGGATTCTGCGCGGCCATGCCGAGAAGTTGATTTCTGGCTGCGATCAATTTGGCATGGCCCAGTCCCGCGCGGTCCTGCAGATAGAAATCAAAGCCGGTTGAGGTACCCAGGCCCGAGATGGCCGGAAGGTTGAAGGCATATACCTGGGCCTCTTTGATTCGGGAGAAATATCCCATGGCCCTGCCGATTATGGCGTTCACCGATTGATCTGCTCTTTCCCGCTCGCTCCAGTCTTTCATCCGGGTAAAAACCAGGCCCATGTTCTGCCCGCTGCCGGCAAAACTGAAACCTGCTATGGTAAAGACGGTATCTATATTTTCCTTCTCCTGGATGAGATAGTAGTCGCGTACTTTGTCAAGCACCTGCTGAGTGCGCTCCAAAGTGGCTCCTGTGGGAAGCTGCACCATGGAAAGAAAAATACCGCGATCCTCTTCAGGAAGAAAGGAAGTAGGCAGTTTGGTGAAGAGAAAGATCATTCCTCCGACAAGAAGCAGAAATATCACCCCGAATCGACCCGATCGCTTGACAATATAGCCGACGCTGCTGCCATACCCACCTATGCTGCGATTGAATAGACGGTTGAACCAGCCGAAAAAACCACGTTTCTGGTGATGTTCTCCAGCCTTTTTCGGTTTGAGCATTGTAGCGCAGAGAGCTGGGGTAAGGATCAGGGCAACGATAACCGAAAGCGCCATCGCTGAAACAATGGTAAGAGAGAACTGGCGGTAAATCGCCCCCGTGGACCCGCCGAAAAAGGCCATGGGTACGAAAACCGCGGAAAGCACCAGGGCAATGCCGATAAGAGCGCCGGTAATTTGTTTCATGGATTTTCTGGTGGCTTCCAGAGGAGATAAGCCCTCCGTCTCCATGATCCGCTCCACGTTCTCAACCACGACGATGGCATCATCGACCAGCAGGCCGATAGCCAAAACCAGGCCGAACATAGTCAGGGTATTGATGGAAAAGCCAAAAGCCGCCATGACTCCAAAGGTTCCAAGCAAAACTACAGGCACGGCAATGGTGGGAATAAGAGTTGCCCGAAAATTCTGTAGAAAGAGGAACATTACCAGGAATACCAGAATAATAGCCTCAATCAGGGTATGCACAACCTCTTCGATGGAGATTTTAACAAAGGTTGTGGTGTCGTAGGGATAGACAATTTCAATCCCGGCGGGGAAATAGGGCTGCAACTCACTGAGTTTAGCGCGGACCGCCTCTGCCGTCTCCAGGGCATTGGCACCGGTTGCCAGCATTATCCCCATACCACTGGCAGCCTGGCCGTTAAAGGTGGGAATTGCGGCATAGCTCTCCCCGCCGATTTCAACCCGGGCGACATCTCCTAAGCGGATCTGCGAGCCGTCGGTGTTTACCTTGAGCAGGATTTCGGCAAATTCCTCGGGAGAACTCATCATGGTCTGGGCCATCATGGTGGCGCTTACCTGCTGCCCGGCAACGGAAGGTGTTCCTCCGAGGTTGCCTACCGCCACCTGGTTGTTCTGAGCGGAAATGGCTGCGCTGATATCACCAGGGGTCAACTGAAAGCTGTTGAGCTTGTGCGGGTCGAGCCAGATCCGCATGGCGTACTGACTGCCGAATATTCGGACGTTGCCGACACCTTTGGTGCGGCTCAGCGGGTCCTTGAGGGTCGTCACCATGAAATCGGCCAGATCGTTCTTATCAACAGAGTCGTTTGTCGATATCAGGCCGACAACCATCAGAATGGTTGAATTGGATTTTGAAACCTGTAGTCCGAGCTGCTGTACTTCCTGTGGAATCTGACTGGTGACCTGCTGCAGTTTGTTCTGGACCTGGACCTGGGCGATGTCCGGATCGGTCCCTGCCTGAAAGGTCAGGGTAATGGTCGCCGTGCCGGCGGAGGAACTCTGCGATCCCATATACAGCAGATTGTCGAGCCCGTTCATGTTTTGCTCGATAACCTGAGTTACACTGTCCTCGACGGTCTTGGCTGAAGCGCCCGGATAGGTCGCCGTGATGGTTACCGTAGGTGGTGCGATCTCAGGATATTGGGATACGGGCAGGCGCAGTATCGATAAGGCGCCGGCCAGCATGATGACGATAGCAATTACCCATGCAAAGATGGGGCGGTCTATGAAAAATGCAGCCATTGTTTACTCCGCCGGCGTAAGAGAATTGTCAGGTTGGTTCTTCAGGGCAATCTGGTCGCTTAAAGCGTCCTGCTGTTCAACGGCTTTGACGGTGACACCCTGTTTGATTTTTTGGAGACCCGCTGTAATCAGTTGTTCTCCGGCTGTCAGGCCATCGTTGACGAGAACGTTATCTCCGATGTTCCTTCCTGCATCGATGATGCGGCTCTCCACGGTAGACTGGGCATTCACCAGCATCACGACCGCCTGCCCCTTGCTGTTGCGGCTGAGACTCGCCGCCGGTATGAGAATGGCATCCTGCTTCAGGCCTTTTGACACCCTGGCACGAACAAACATTCCAGGCAGCAGATTTTCGTCGGGATTGGCGACAATGGCGCGCAGTGTGATGGTTCCTGTAGACTGGTCGACAGTCAGATCGGAAAATTCAAGAGAACCCTTCTGCTCATATTCGGAGCCGTCTTCAAGTAAAATAGTGACATCAGATTGGGTCTTTTCACCGTTATCCAGCAAACCTACCGACAAATCCTTTTTCAAGCGCAGCAGTTCGGTACTTGATTGAGTGACATCCACATAAAGAGGATTAAGCTGTTGGATAACGGCAAGGGGCGCACTCTGCTGAGCCGTGACCAGGGCTCCTTCGGTGATCATCGATTTGCCGATCCGTCCGGCGATAGGGGCTCTCACCTCGGTGTAGTCAAGGTTGATGCGGGCGCCATGCAAGGCGGCTTCGGCAGAGGCCACGTCGGCAATCGATTGCTTCCAGCCGGCGTCGATTTCAACCAGATCCATTTCGCTCACCGCGTTGGTGCGATCAAGCGTCTTGTACCTTTCGGCTTTCAGCCTGGCTGAGTACTCTATGGCCTTTGCCTTGGCAAGAGCCGCCTCTGCACTGTCAAGCCTGGCCTGGTAGGAGGCTGGATCAATCTGGTAGAGGAGTTCTCCGGCTGTGACTTCACTGCCTTCGGCAAAGAGCCGTTTTTTGACAATCCCATTAACCTGTGGCCGAACTTCGGCGACCCGATACGCTGTCGTTCGTCCCGGCAGTTCCACCTCGAGTTTAACCGGCTCTTCCTCGAGGGTTATGATATCGACTTCGACTGGCATCGGTGCCGCTGCCTTTTCGGGAGCTTTTTCCTGACATGCTCCAAGGAGAAATGCCGTAAGTATCATCAGAATAATGAATACCCTAAAGTGTAGTTTCAAAATATTCCCCAATTTTTTAGAGTTATATATTGTATTTTAAAAAAGCGTGCAGATTGATGTTCTACTTTAGCAGGCGCAGATATATATATACATTCATGAATGTATGCAACTGTATTTTTTTGCTGGTTTTGATAAGTATTCCGGGATTAGGATTATTGCGCTGTTGACCGGTCAGTCGATCCTGGAGAATTCAAGGCATATACCCCGATATCAAATCAATTCGTCAAAGCCGGAGACGGTTTTTAAGGATTCCTGGCCCGTTCTTTTCTCGCCCGGACAAATGTTCCGGGCGGAAAAGAGAATGGTGATTTAAAGTAGCACCTATTGGACCAGAGGCTCATAGCCAGTTCAGCTGGGTTAGCGATAATAGAGGCTCGGACTGCCCATGGTCTGCAGGGCCTTATGCAGATTTCTGCGGAAATCCCTGCGGTTCCAGATACCCTGGATATGTCCGCGTTTCAGGGCGTTGCGCGCCGAGTGGTAATCGGGAGGGATGTCGATTCCCGTTGTTTCCCGGATAACCCTGGGGCCGGCGAAGCCGACACGGCTGGAGCGTATGGCAAACTGGTAGGGCGAGCAGCCCAGGAAGGAGGCCACCGGGCCGGCATAGGAATTGTTGTCGTAGACGACAATATAAAGGCCGCCTGCATCAATATATTCCCGGACCGCCATGGTACATTTCGGCATCTGGATGACTCCCAGCGTGCCCTCCTGAATGCGGATGCCGCCGGTGGAATGGATGTAGGCGAGCAGTGGCCTTTTCTTCCTTTTGGCGAGCTTGCAGGCCTGCACAAATTTTTCTCCCTCAGCTGAACCGACGGTGCCGTTGCGAAAGTCGGAATAGAGCATTGAGGTGACAATTTGAATGCCATTGACCTCGGCGGTAAAAGTCATGTTGCCGGAATTCCGGCGGGTCTTCTTTTGGGCAAGCTCTAGTCGTTCCGTATAACCGGTGTAACGCAGAGGGTTATGCGAGGTTATTTCCGAATTGAAAAAGCGGATCGAATTCGGATCGAAAACATTTTCCAGATACCATTGGTGTTCCAGGGGAAAATGATGTCCGCAACTCTCGCAGACCCCGCAGAATTCGCCGTAAAGATCCGGTATCCAGAGGTCTTTGCAACCGTATTTCTCATGATTGGGGCAAGTGACGGTTCTGTCTTCGTTGGCCAAAGGACTGGTATAGGTGTCGGTCAGTTCCAGGGGGTCGACCCTGGAGCTTGCCGATTGCACGGGATCCCCCTGGGTTAACAGCCTTGGGGTGCGCTTCTCGGTTTTTTTGTCCCAGAAATCAAGGACCGCATTGAGAGGTTCGACGATGCGTTTCAGCATTACCGAGCTTTCCCCGGAAACCTCCTTGAGTACCCGCCGCATCTGCTTCTTGTGATTCTTGAAGATATCGTAGCGGATGTTGTAATACACCTTTTCGGACTTAACCTTGAAGCGGTTATAGTAGTATTCGGACTCGCTCAGTTGGCCACTGAATCCCGTCATCGCCATGCGACGGTATTTCAGGGAGCGAAGGCGCAGAAGTTTTTTCACCTCTTCCCTGTTCAGATCCCAGGGCACCTCTACCTGGAGTTCCTCGGTTTCCGATTTCTTCCGCATTATCTCGTTGGTGCGGAAGGCTCGAAAGCTTTTGGTTGCCAGAACCACCTTGTCGGTTGCGCTGATCATTTCGGTGCGCAGTTTGGAAAAGAAGGCGAAATCATCCTGTCTGGCGCCAAGAGGTGGCTCGTAGATAATCTTATCAATGGTTTTCAGCTTCAAATTGTCTTCCGCCGTCAGGCGCAGCCGGTCGGCGCAGACCTCGATAAGCTCTTTGGGTACCTTCTCGCCTTCCCTGACCCGGCCCTCGATGGCGGCAGCACCTTCGGGAGAGATAACCGAATAATAGCCGTGACTGGCCATCATCCGATAATCCGAGAGACCGATAGCCTCGGCACCGCCTGAACCGCCCTCGGAAATGAAGGAGATCATGGGAACCCGCAGTTTGGCCATGGCATAGATATTCCGGGCAATCTGCTGAGCGGCGCCGGGATATTCCTCTACCGGGTAGGACCCTGGGGTGAAAACATAAAAATGTATGGGAACGCCCTCCGTTTCCGCCACTTTCATATATCTGAGGGCCTTGGCGTTGCCTTCCGGCTTACAGGAGCCGCCGTTGCGGAATTCGTCGCCGTGTCCGGTTTCCTGGCCGATAACCATAACCGAAGCGGTATAAGGCTTGTTCTTGATGCGTCTGACGATGGTGGCTTTGGCACACATCATCGCGGGATCTATGTTGGCATCGTCTTCTCCGCCAAGTTCGGTATAATCCTCGTAGACATTTTCTAAAATATCCTTGAGGCTGAATCTCTGAGGGGTTCTAACGATGCGCACCCTCTCCATGGGGGTCAATTGTTCTTCGGCCCGTTCTTCAAGAAAAATGATGGATTCATCCAGTTTGCGGATTTCGCGGTTCAGCTGTTCTTCGCTGAGCTCGTATACGCTGTTTTTCAGTTGATTACAGCATTTTTTGAAGCCATCTAGATTACCCCAGTTGGAAAAATCCTTGATCTGGATCAGGTAATTGATGCGCTCCTCGATTTTGAGGAGCCTTTTTTGTTGTTCATTCATTATAGCTATATCTCGATGTTTGGAAGCTTTTCAGAAAGTTAACAGTCGATCCAGGTTGTCTTTGAGGTAGGCAAGGTTAGTGACAATCTTTCCTCCGCTGGAATCCTTGCCGCGAATATCGGTCTCTTTGAGCAGTTTAGCCGCTCTTTTTTTGGCCTCATCGACACTGTCTCCCCATACCAGGGCCAAAGCCAGGTTGGGATCATAGTCACTTGGAATGGTGTAGGGCCTGTCGAAGGGTACATGGGTGTAGACCGCCGACCACTCATATTGCGGAATTTTGAATCTGGAGATTGTACCGATCCAGGGAGCGAATCCGCGTCTGGTATCTTCGGCGACGATACGAAGCTCGATTGCCGCTCCGCTGAAGGCGACATCTTCCTGGGTGTAGCCCATTTTTTCGCCTAGGGCCAGGCGTATCTGTTCCCGTATCAGGTTGGGATGAGAGCCGTTCAGATAACTGATACGTGCCGATATGTCGTTTTCCACCTGGATCCGGGTGTTTACTTCAAGAAGATAGGGCTTCCCCGATCTGGAGACAATCCACTCCCAGGTGCCGACATTGTCGTAGTTGACATATTCCGCCAGTTTGAGAGAGTATTCTTCAATCTGCCGGAGCACCGTTGCCTCATCAAAATCGTAATCGAAACAGGAGGAATGAAAGCCGGGAGCAGCCTCGACACGTTTCTGCCGGCCGGTGGATTGAATCGTACAGTTTCTTGAGCTGAAATGGATTCTTTCCCCGTGTCGGGAACAGAGAAGCTGTACCTCGAGGTGATTGTAGTCGCGCAGACACTGTTCGATCAGCACGCCGCCGTCGCCGAACTGCCTCTTGGCATAATTCTGTAGTTGCCTGTAGACTCTGCGGAACTGCTCAATCTCCGAAACCTCTTCGATGCCCATGCCGCCGCCGCCTGCTGCGGCCTTGATGAGGATGGAAGGGTTGGCAATACCCTGCGCTGCCTGATCCTCAAGGAGGTGCTGAGCAATTTCTTCAGCCTCCATTTCGTTGTAGATCGGCGCGTCGGTGCCGGGGATTGTCGGGATGTTGAGCTGATTGGCAACGCGTTTGGTGTTGATCTTATCGCCAAGATCGCGGATGACATTCCAGCTGGGCCCGATGAAGGTAAGGGCACGGTCGCGGATCGTCGCCCGGCGGGCAAAATGAAAATCCTCGGAAAAAAAGCCGTAGCCGGGATGTATAGCCGTACAGCCCGTATAATCAGCCACGGCAAAAATATCATTGGGTTCGGTGTAGCTCGTCACCCGCCAGGCATTTTGTCCGGCACCGCTGGTAATGTTCCGGCAGACATGTTCCGAATCCTTGTCTGCATCCGTATATATAACAGCATAATCAAGGCCGAGATCCTTACAGGCATTCATTATCCTGATGGCAATTTCACCCCGATTAGCTATAAGAACCTTATCTTCCAAATCCTTCCTCGTCTCTTCTATGTTTTCTAATATTTTGGATTGCAGGCGCATGCATGGGTTGCAGTAGGCTGTTACCGCCCAATAACAGTGATGCTGAAAAACAGTGATGATGAAAACTCCACTACTATAGTCATACAGCGGCAATTATTAAAGGAAAAATATTGCTGTAGCCTTATGCTTCTGGAAATAGGTGATAATCGTGAACAGTTAGGGGAGGGAAAAGCGTTCTTTCTGCTCCAACTCGGGGGATATCTGTCAGGAAAAAATAATGGAGGCAAGGCCGAATTTTACCGCAGGATTCCTCCTATCCTTGCAAAATATCGAAAATGATCTTAAAGTAGAGAGCTATATCAGACTATATTAGTATGCAGTGCAATCTTTTTGAAAGAAATGATGTTATTAGACAATTCCTCAGCTCAATCATAGAGCTTGAAGGTATTGCACAAGAAGCCCCGGCTTTGCCGGATCAGAAGCAAACAATACAAGACTTAACAAAGCAGTTTCCTACTGCAAAGGTGAGCGCAGTTACACGATGACTGAAAAAGAAACAGACCCTCCTTCCGAATCATCCGAACCCCCATCGAAAAAAAGTATTATAAAGCGGATCATCGAGCTTATTCCCTATGGCAGATCGCCGGATACCAAGGAGGCGCTTGAACTCGAAATCCAGGAGCTTCTCGAAGACGGAGAAGAACAGGGCTTGATCACCAGCCTGGAAGAGAAAATGATTTCCTCCATTTTTGATTTTCGCGATACCCTGGCCGTGGAAATCATGACTCCCGCAGCCGAGATGGTCAGTCTGGAGGTTTCCACCTCGATTGCCGACATGGCCGCAACCGTTATCGAAGAAGGTTTTACCCGGATACCGATCTATCAGGATAATACCGATAGAATCATCGGTATACTCCATGCCAAGGATCTCCTCAGAATCTGCACGAATCCGCGGAAAGATGACTTCAACATTACGGAATACCTTAAACCGGCTGAGTTTGTCGGAGAGAAAAAACATATTGTCGACCTCCTCAAGGAGTTTCAGAAGCGCAAGACCCACATGGCTCTGGTCACCGATGAGTTTGGCGCGGTCCGCGGTCTCATAACCCTTGAAGACGTTTTGGAAGAGATAGTCGGAGAGATCGACGATGAATATGATATCGAAGAGTTCGAACTTGAGGTAATCGATGACGACACGATCCGCGTCCAGGCAAAGATCGATATCGAAGAGGTCGAAGAGCAGTTTCAGACGGAGCTGCCCGAGGGGCCGTATGAGTCGGTAGGCGGTCTGGTTATTCATAGCCTCGGGCGGATAGGACGTACAGGGGACTTCGTTGTGCTCGGCGATCTCAAGTTCACCATCAAAAGTGCAAGCCGCCGTAATGTGAAAATCGTGGAAGTCAGCCGGATGAAGGGAGAGCAGCAGGAATGAGAAACCTTCCGGCCCCGCTGGTTATTTTGGTCTCATGCTGTTTTGCCATTCTCCTCTGGCTTGGGCTGCCCGGCGGCGGAGAATTCTGGCCGGTGTTGCCGATAGCGCTGGTGCCGCTGTTTTTGCTGACGCTGGAGCGCTCACCCTGGAAACGCTTTTCCTTCGGTCTGCTGGCAGGGTTTCTTCATTTCATTTTCCAGCTCTACTGGATCGTCATCGTTCTTGAACGCTACGGCCATCTTCCCTGGTTCTTTTCCTATCCGGCTCTTATCCTTCTTGCCGTGTATATGGCATTGTATGTTGCCGCTTTTGTTGCCATTGCCGGCAGTTTGCTGCAGCGCTGGGGCGGCGGAACGGCTCTGTGGCTGCTGCCTTTCGTCTGGGTCGGTCTGGACTGGCTGCGCTCCATACTGTTCAGCGGTTTTCCCTGGATGGACCTGGGCTATGGCATGTGGCAGGTTCCTCTGCTGGCTCAGACGGCCGATCTATTTGGTCATCATTTCCTCACCTTTACCCTGGTGCTGTGCAGCGGTTTGCTCTTTTTCCTCCTGCGGCAAGGCAAGAGCAGGGGATGGCCGCTTCATATGGCCGCAGTGTTTCTGTTGTGCACGGCGGTCGTTCTCTATGGCCATTTTCGTATCGGCCAGCTCGAGCAGAAGATTGCCGGAGGCGACAGTGCTGTAATCGGCGTGGTGCAGGGCAACATCGATCAGAGCAGGAAATGGGCTCCCGAAGAACAGCAGCGCACCATAGCCACCTATCTGCACCACACCGAAAAACTGCTGCGGCAGACCCCGCGGCCTCAGCTGGTGGTCTGGCCGGAGACGGCACTGCCGTTTTTCCCGATGCGCAGCCCATTGATAGAGGAGCTCCGGCTTTTCACCGCGGAGGAAGGGACGACACTGCTGGTCGGCTCTCCCTGGTTCGAGGTGGTCGATGTCGAGGAAAGGGACATAGATTTCTATAACAGTGCTTTTCTGCTGACACCCGCCGGAGAATTGAAGGACCGGTATTTCAAGTCACATCTGGTGCCCTTCGGCGAATATGTGCCCATGCGCAGGCTTCTGCCCTTTCTGGCGCCCCTGGTCGAGGCGGTCGGCGATTTCAGTGCCGGTCAGGTGACACGGCCGCTCTCCTCGGGCACCATCGAGGCCGGTGTCTTGATCTGTTTTGAGTCGATTTTCCCTGATATTGCCCGGCAGTGGGCCAATGCCGGTGCCAATGTACTGGTGAATCTGACCAACGATGCCTGGTATGGCAGGTCCAGCGCACCCTCGCAGAGTATGGCCATGAGCGTGCTGCGGGCCGTGGAGACGCGGCGCAGTCTGGTCCGTGCCGCTAATACCGGAATTTCCGGATTTGTCGACCCCATTGGTCGTGTGCGGAGTTCTTCCGATATCTTTATTCCCTGGGCTCAAAACAGTGAGGTTGTCCTGCTGGAGAAACTCTCCTTTTTCAACCGCTATGGATATCTTTTTGCCCCTTTTTGCGCAATCTTCACCGCAGCTCTCGTGGTTCTGTTGTTATTGCGGAAGCGCAGAAGTCCTCAGTTGGGCTAGGTTTTGTCCGAATATAGGCATGGTTTCAGCTCCACTGGAGCCAGAGAAATAATTTGTGCAGGATTACCATTGCATCCTTACAGTATGGAGGGTTGCAAATAACACATTGAAAATCGTTTTTTCGGCTAATGAAAACCAAAAAATTATACTTAAATGCCGGCCTGTGTGGTAAATAGGCCAACATCCAAAAAAGTAACGGTCAGGCATTTTTCAAAAAGGCTGACAGCTAAGATAGAAGCATGAAAAAGGATACTACTATGTCGACAGATACCGGAGCCGCCGTCTCGAAACAGCGAATTAACGAGTTGAAAGGAAGAATGCTTGCCCTGAAGGAGCATCTTTGACTTAGAAAACAGAAAAGAAGAACTGGAACGGCTTGAGCAGCAGACTCTTGCCCCGGATTTTTGGAACGATGCGGATGTTGCGAAAAGGGTTCAGAAAGAACACGGGATGCTGCAGGATATTATCCGGACCTGGGAAAAGAAATGGTCGGAACTCGAGGAGACCGATATCCTGTTGGAAATGGCGGTCGAGGAAGATGACCGGGATACCGAAAATGAAGTTGCGGAAAACCTGGTGTTTCTGGAAGATACTATCGCTGTTGCCGAACTCGAGTGCATGTTCAGCGGAGAGCATGATGTCAATAATGCCATAATTGCCATTCATGCAGGTGCCGGCGGCACAGAGGCTCAGGACTGGGTAGGCATCCTGATGCGCATGTATCTGCGCTGGGCGGAAAATAAAGGTTTTAAAACCGATATACTTGATCTGCTGCCGGGTGATGAAGCGGGCACCAAGAGCGTGACCATCATGGTAAAAGGGCGCCACGCCTACGGCTATCTGCGTTCCGAGGTCGGGATTCATCGCCTGGTGCGCATCTCCCCCTTTGATGCCAGCGGACGCAGGCATACCTCCTTTGCCTCTGTCATGGTGATGCCCGAACTCGACGAGACCGTCAAGGTTGATATCTCAGATAAGGATCTGCGCATCGATACCTATCGCGCCAGTGGAGCAGGGGGGCAGCATGTCAACAAAACCGACTCCGCTATTCGCATTACCCATCTGCCCTCCGGTATCGTGGTACAGTGCCAGAACGAGCGCTCCCAGCACCGCAACAAGGACATGGCCATGAAAATGCTGGCGGCCAGATTGTATGAGCAGGAGAAACTGCGTCAGCGGGCGGAGCAGGATGGAATCCATGGCGATAAGATGGAGATCGGCTGGGGCAGCCAGATCCGCTCCTACGTCTTGCAGCCATATCAACTGATCAAAGACCATCGCACCCAGTATGAGAGCGGCAACGTTGATGCCGTGCTGAACGGCGGTCTCGACGAGTTTATCAAGGCCTTTCTTCTTTGGGCACGGTAATCCCCTCTATTACAACTATAATTTGTCCCTGGTATCCACGCCGGGGGCAAATTTCGGTTCTTGCGGATTTAGCCTACTTTTGCTCTACTATTCAAGAAAAATGTCTAAAATAGCAATTTATCGATGACGTTACCAAGAAGCTTTATTGTTGGGGTTCGCCAGGCTCACCGCCAACCTGCCCTTTCAAAATTTGATTGCGGCATCCATTAGGTTGGTGCTGACGCAAGGAACGCCAACGTTTTTGCTCACAGCCGTCCTGATGATTGGGTACTTTAGCAAAAAGTGCGCTCGAGTCTGATGAACCCAAATTTTCATTTCCGGTCTTTTGACCAATCAGTGCCCTTTCTTCCTGGAAAGAATTCATGCCTGAGTGCCTGGATGTAGCGCCTGGCATCCTGTTGCATGATGCATAATGTAAGAGATAAGAAAATTCAAGTTGTCGTCATTAATGCGAAGGAATGTATTCATGCCGATCCACAACAGTGAAATCGCAAATATCTTTTATGATGTGGCTGCCTTCCTGGAGATTGATGGAGCCAATCCGTTCAGGATTCGGGCCTATCGTGGCGCCGCCCGGACAATTTCAAGTCTTTCCGGCAGCGTGGTCGACAGGATTGCCCAGGGCCATGACCTTACCGAGATTCCCGGTATCGGTCGTGATCTTGCTCATAAAATCGAGATCATCGTGGAGACCGGAAGCCTGCCTATGCTGAAGGAGCTGGAATCCCGTCTGCCTCCCGGATTGAAGGATATAATGCGGCTTTCCGGGGTTGGTCCTAAAAAGGCCGCAGCTCTTTACAAGGAGCTGGGCATCAAGAATCTGGAGGGTTTGAAGAAAGCTGCCGAATCCGGCAGAATACGTGAACTTCGAAATTTTGGGGCCAAGGTCGAGGCGAATATTCTCGAGGAAGTCAACCGGGGCAGGAAGGAAGGCGAAGGCCGCTCCTTGCTGATAAAGGCCGAGGAATATGCCGAGCCATTGTGCAGGTATCTGTTGAAATCCAAGGGTGTCAAGAAGGTCGTTCCGGCGGGAAGCTACCGCCGTCGTCAGGAGACCGTGGGTGATCTGGACATTCTGGTGACCTGCAAAAAAGGTTCTAACGTCATGAACGATTTTACCGGCTACGATGACGTGCGTAAGGTTGTCTCCCAGGGAAAGACCCGTTCGACGGTGATTCTGCGCTCCGGCCTGCAGGTGGATTTGCGCGTGGTGCCCGAGGTCAGCTACGGCGCGGCTCTGCACTATTTTACCGGATCGAAACCGCACAACATCGCAATTCGCAAAATAGGCCTGAACAAAGGTTACAAGATCAATGAATATGGGGTTTTCAAGAATGACAAGCGCATCGCGGGCCGCACGGAGGAGGAGGTCTATGAGACCGTCGGCCTGCCCTATATCGAGCCGGAGCTGCGCGAGGATCGGGGTGAGATCAGGGAAGCGCAGCAGGGTACATTGCCCGAATTGATCCGGATCGAGGATTTGCAGGGTGATCTGCATACCCACACCGACGAGACGGATGGCCGTGATACTCTGGAAGAAATGGCGCAGGCTGCGCAGGAGCGCGGCTACTCCTATCTGGCTGTAACCGATCATTCCCAGCAGGTCAGTGTCGCCAAGGGTCTGGATGAAGACCGGCTGCTCAAACAGATCGATGCCATCGACAGGCTCAACGACAGCCTCAAAGGCCTGACCCTGCTGAAAGGCATCGAAGTGGACATTCTCAAGGACGGTTCCCTGGATCTGCCCGACCGCGTATTGAAGCGGCTTGATATTCGTGTCTGCTCCGTGCACTCATATTTCAAACTCTCGGCGAAGGAACAGACCGAACGCATCCTCAAAGCCATGGACAACCCCCTTTTCAACGTACTGGGTCACCCCAGCGGCCGTCTTATTCAGAGCCGCGAAGCCTATGATCTCGACATGGAGCGGATCATGGAAGGTGCTAAGGAACGGGGCTGCTTTCTGGAACTTAACTCCCAGCCTGATAGGATGGACCTTCGTGATGTGCACCTCAAAAGAGCCCGGGAGATCGGGGTGCTCATATCGATCTCCACCGATGCCCACTGGTCGAAAAACCTGGACTGGATTCGTTTTGGTGTGGGCCAGGCCCGGCGCGGCTGGCTCTCTTCCGCCGATGTGATCAATACCAGGAGCCTTACCGGATTGCGTAAGCTTTTAAAAAGGTAAGCCATGAGCGATAAACAGAACCACACCCCCAAGGTACGGCCGGAAAAAATCGCAAGCAAAGAGGAAGCCGGCGAGGCGGTGGAGAAGCTGCGTGAAGCGATACGCTTCCATGATTACCGCTACTATGTGCTTAATGAACCGGTAATCTCGGACAGGAAATATGATGAGCTCTTTCAGGTTCTCAACGATCTGGAGCAGCAATGGGACCTGGTTGTACCGGATTCCCCTACACAGAAGGTGGCCGGGGAGCCCATGCAAGAACTCGGCACCGTGCGTCACACTACGCCGATGATGAGTCTGAAGGCCGTATATAATGAGGCCGGAGTGCGCGATTTTGCCCGGACCTGCCGCAGGCAGCTTGGTCTGGACAAGGTGGAATATGTTGTCGAACCCAAATATGACGGCCTGTCCATCGAGCTGGTCTACGAGGACGGCAGGCTGGTACTTGCAGCCACCAGGGGTGACGGCGAGAGAGGCGAGGATGTTACCGCAAATGTCAGGACCATCGGCGAGGTGCCGCTGTCTCTGCTGAAAAGGCAGGACGAAAAGATGCCGTCCCGTCTGGTGATCCGTGGTGAAATCTACATGCGCATCGATGAATTCAACACACTCAATCGCCGCCGCGAGCAGGAGGGCAGCCGACCCTTTGCCAATCCCCGCAATGCCGCGGCCGGATCGGTACGACAGCTCGATCCCAGAATCACCAAGCAACGGCCCCTGCATCTGTTTCTCTATGAGCTGCCGGAGTACGAGGGAAGAAGCCTGAAGACACATTGGGAGACCCTGCAGATCATGTTGGAATGGGGTTTGCCGGTCAATCGGCAAATGCAGTATCTGGTTGCCGGCGTCGATGAGGCTCTGGAACATTATGACCAGCTGGTCAGGGCACGGGACGACATGAATTTCGAGATCGACGGTATGGTAGTCAAAGTCAATGATCTTGAAGACCGCAGCAAGCTTGGCGCGCGCTCCCGCGATCCACGCTGGGCAATAGCCTACAAATTCGAACCCCGCCGCGATACCACCAGGGTCAGGGATATAATTGTCAATGTGGGACGAACCGGAGCGCTGACCCCGGTGGCCCTGCTCGATCCCGTAAATATCGGCGGCGTCGAGGTTTCCCGGGCTTCATTGCATAACTTGAGTCAGGTAGAGGAAAAAGATATCCGCATCGGCGATACTGTGGAGGTGGAGCGAGCAGGCGATGTTATCCCCTATGTGGTTAGATCCCTGAAAGAGCAGCGGGACAATTCGCAGAAGCGTTTTACCATGCCGGAGCACTGCCCGGCCTGTGGCGGAGAGGTGTTCATCTCCAGGGACAGGAAAAATGTGCGCTGCACCAATGTCGACTGTCCGGCCCAGTTAAAGGAGCGTTTGCAGCATTTTGCTTCACGACAAGCTCTGGATATCGAAGGGCTTGGCGGGAAAAGGGCTAGGCAACTGGTGGATATGGGTTTTGTGAAGAGTCTTCCTGATCTTTACATGCTCTCCAAAGATGATCTTTTACAGCTGCCCGGATATGCGGATAAATCCGCGACAAATCTACTCGCGGAGATTAAGGAGGCCAAAAGCATCACCCTGGAGAGATTTATCTACGCTCTGGGCATTCCCCTGCTGGGATCGCATATGACCCAGGTGCTGGCGTTCCATTTCAAGGATCTGGATGCTTTGAAAAATGCCGGCACGGAAGAACTGCAGCAGATAAACGAAGTGGGGCCCGAGGTAGCCCGCAGCGTGGTCTCTTTTTTTTCCGAGGAAAAAAATCAGAGAGCCCTTCAGGCCATGTATGAGGCGGGTCTCCGGCTTGAAAATCCTCTCTACTCCGGTGGAGGCGGGGAGCGACCTCTGCAGGGTCTTAAATTTGTCTTCACCGGTTCGCTGGAACGCTGGACGCGTGATCAGGCCAAAGAACTGGTCGAGCGTTATGGGGGGCGTGCTACCTCCGCTGTTTCGGGTGAGACCGATTATGTGGTGACAGGACCGGGGTCGGGCTCGAAGCTGGATCAGGCCCGGACACACCACGTTGCCATTCTCAATGAAAACGATTTCGTTTCACTTCTTCTGGAGAGAGGCGTTCCTCTGTAAAAGAGGTGATGGAGGATCCGGTTTGTGATTTTCTGCTCAGGATAACGCTGGAATAAACACCTTCCAACATTCTTTGCACAGGTTGTTAACAGAGTTATCCACAGAGTTATCAACATTGATACTCTCATAAAAAAGCCATTGAGATTGCCGAAGAGGCTCTCAAGAGCAACAGCAAAGCCATACTGCCCTGCCAGAGATATTTGCAGCGCAGAGCAGAAGATATGATTACTGTTTACCTGATTTTATCAAGACCGCAGGTATACGTCTATTTTCAGGTTAATGTTCCATCCCGTTCTTAACGGGTGCAGGTATGTACATTATTGTACAGGAGATTTATGGTGAAGTTTCAGAGCAGGAAAATTCTTGCAGGAATATATTCTTTTATCTTTGCCGGATTGATGGGGATCTCGGGATGCACGGACGGCGACTGGCGAACTGCAAGTCGTCAATCGGCCGGATTTGCGCCGGATCCGGCAACTACCAGAGAAGCGGTCCTGCAGGTTTATGGGGCCAGCGCCTGGAGCTGGCGCGGTTTATTCGCAATCCACACATGGGTAGCCGCGAAGCCGAGCGGTGAAACCGCATATACAGTTTACGACGTGGTCGGCTGGCGCGGCAGAAATGGCTCGCCGGTGATGAGGATCAGGCAGGATATACCCGACCGGTATTGGTATGGGGAGAAGCCCCGTATTCTCAAGGAGCATGTCGGAGAAGGTGTAGATGACCTCATTGCCGCCGTAGAACAGGCAGCGGCTGCATATCCCTGGAAAACAACCTACAAGGTGTTTCCCGGGCCAAACAGCAACACTTTCACTGCCTGGATCGGAAAAGAAGTGCCCGAACTCGAACTGGATCTGCCTTTTTCGGCCATCGGCAGCGGCTATGCCTACAGGAACAATGTGGAAGCGAATTAAACTGAAATCCGGCAATAAGCTGTGATTCCCTTAAAAATCCTGCCGAAATGATCCGGAAGCCGTTTGTCTTTCTCGAGAGGAGAAAAAGGGGAGATCCGGAACCATCGGGGAAATGAACATTTTCCAACATCCTTTGCACAGGCTGTTAACAGAGTTATTAACAAAGTTATCAACATTGCCTGGCGCTGCAGGCCGGTTAAGTTTAGCTCCAATTGCGATATTTTTTTATATCAGCGAATTGCCATGAATTGAAGACTCACAGTAGACTTCATAGTTACAAGCTGTTTCAAGGATATTCGCGGTTGAAATTGCCAAAATGCCACACCACACCGTAGTATTCTTTCACTACTCAGCTGGTGATTTGGTGAGACTAAATCATGCAGCTTTTTACTGAAATGAGGTTGTATGATATCCTGATATGTTAATAAATCGAGGAGAACATCCATGCGAATAGCAAAAAATGACATACCTGTGAGAATTGATGTCCCGGGAGCAACGGCTCGGCAAGTGAAAGATTTTGGCGATGCCACTGGTTACGGAAAGATTGGAGGGGAATATTTTTCACTGGCCGTTGGTACTGATCTTGCGCCGCTACTAAAAGGTTTGCAAGATGACTTATGCCAGTCACCGCATTGGGGCTATATAATTGAGGGCAAATTAACGGTCGGCTTTGCAGACGGACATAATGAAACAGTGGTAGCCGGTGATCTGTTCTACTGGCCTCCGGGGCATACTGTGAAAGCCGATGAAGACACGGAAGTGATTCTTTTCAGTCCTGAGCATGAACACTCACAGGTAATTAACCATATTCTTGAGAAAGTTCAGTGATAATAGTCTCTTTAGCGAGACCACTCATGATCTCGCTTCTTGCTAATTCGCAAAGTCTATTCAACTGGTTCTATCTGTTGAAAAACGGCTTCTGATTATGAGAAAAAGGCCGCGCACTGCTACAAAGCCAGTGTACAGCGTTAGCGCAACTCCTCTTCAGACATCACCTGCCGCTTTTCTCCCGCTTCCGGAAGGCACTCCGTCATAATCAAGCCCCAAGTCTTCCCGCCAGGGCCGCCATTTCTCCAGGAAAAACAGAATCACCGCAATCAGCACCGCCATAATGAGAGCCAGCAGCCAGAAAGGAAGGCCGATGACATCCGCCAGGGTTATCTCTCCGGGACCGGAATTTAACGGTGCCAGGGTCGACTCCAGATAGCCGTAGGCCATGGCACCCAGAATCCCACCGGCAAGGATGGCCCAGGCGTCTTTATAGCCGGCGCCAACCTGGGCGAGCACAGTTCCGGGGCAGGCACCAGTCAGGGCCATGCCCACTCCGAAGAGCAATCCACCTAAAATCGTTGCGGGAAATATCGCCGGCTTGGCATGCAGAGAAATCAAGCCGCTGCCGTAGAGGACTGCAACAACCACCATAGTGGTGGCAATGGCACTCATGAACATTTTGATCAACAGCCAACTGCGCAACTGAAACTGGCCGATTATGATACCCGGCTCGAAGACGCGTCCCTTCTCAAGAGCGATTCCGAAAACGATACCCATTGCCAGACCTACAATTATATAAAGCATAATACTTTTCTCCCTAAATTTTTTTGTAGAACCGGGATACGACGATGCCGGCTATAAAGAAGGAGAGAGTAACCACGATTGAGCTGACGGCGAGCTGCCCCACTCCCGAGAGGCCATGTCCGCTGGTGCAGCCACCCGCCCATCGCGCCCCGAAGAGCATGATAAAGCCTCCGGCAAAGCCCATGAGCATACGCGGCCATAAACCGGTAATGCCGCAGGCCTTTGTCCAGACCGGAGAAAATGACTGGCGCGCCGCCCCGGAGAGCTTTCTCGAGAGATAGGCACCAAGAGCAATAGCAAACACCATGCTGCCCTGCCAGAGATATTTCGTGGAGGTCATGTACTTGTTGAAGTAATCCATTGTCATGATATCGGAGTCAAATAAGCCCGCAAGATATCCTGACACCGCTGTATAGGACGAGGAGGCGCCGATGGGAGAAGATATAATAAGAAGTGCGGGGATCTGTAAAAGCCCCACTATGATTCCTGCCAGATATGGAGACCAGGCCTTGCTGCGCAGATTCATAACTGTATCCTCCTTTAAAATGCTTATCGTAACTTCTACATATGCTATTGCTGGATCGAATGAAGATTGAAAAGTTACTGCGACTACATGTTAAAAGTATAAGAGAATTTCTATCTAATTCAAGCTATTGGATCATAAAGTCTTGTGCTACGGTGTGGCAGCATAAGATACAGAGCGGCTGTCTTATTACGATTTTTCCGGCACGGCCACTCCAAAAAAAACTCTGATTATCAATAAAAAACTCAGCCAGTTTCAAGCCGTCTGACTTGAAAATTTTACAAAAACCCATTAGTACCGTCATTCCGGACCCCGATCCGGAATCCAGAACTCCATTCAGGCGAAAAGCCATTCATATTGTTGCCGGCAGCCGATAGCACATCCCGCTGCTCCGGCAGGCTCTTGGACTTCTTTACTCTGCAGTTTTGATGTAGGTTGAAAAAAGTGGACACCAAAACGCTATTTTTATAAACAGAAAGCGGAGGTGCCATAATGAAGAGAATTCCACAGGGAAGTTACTCGAAAGAATTTCGTGAAGAAGCTGTAAAACTTGTCATTGACCAAGAGCTGAGCATTCCAGAGGCATCCCGACGTCTCGATATCCCTAAATCCACTATCAGTAATTGGCTGAAAGCAAAAAAGGCAGGGAAGTTGGGGACAATCGGTAAAAACAGGCGAGAATTGAGTGATACTGAGCTAGAATTAGCTCGATTAAAGCGAGAGCTGGCCCAGGTGAAAATGGAGCGAGATATCTTAAAAAAAAGCCGCGGCATATTTTGCGAAGGAGTCGATATGGAATATGCCATAATCGAGGAACTTCGGCTCCATTATCCTGTAAAAACTCTCTGTAATCAGATGGACCTGTCAGAAAGCGGATATTGTGTCTGGCGCTCAAGTTGAATTCTCCCTTGCCAACGTTAAACCTGATACCGAATGTCCGAAAGACCTGTCTGTAATGAGTCAAGCGTATGATAAGTCTGAAGAAATACCAATGGTATAAACGGTTGAATAATCTTAATTACATTGCTACTTCCAATCACATTCATATGCTCGTCGTTGACACCGGAGAGGACGTTATCCCCAAAAGACTTCAATTGATAGCTGGCAGGACTGCTCAAGAGTACAACATTCGCAAGAACAGAAAGGGTGCATTCTGGGAAGATAGATATCATCCAACAGCAGTTCAGGCTGATCAACATTTGGCAAAATGTCTTGTATATATAGATCTCACTATGGTGAGAGCGGGTGTGGTTCGAAATCCTTCAGCTTATGGCATTACAACGAAATCCAGACACCTCCAAACGGTATTCTATTGTATCATGCGCCTCAAAAAAATGTGGCTGATTCTAAGATGAACTGGTCCATTTTACCAAGACGGGAGGTGGTAGATGAAGGGGCACTGTTTGTCACGGACGAGGCTGACAGCCGATGCCGGCAGCCATTCATGGGCACCGACGATGAAAAGGCCACCCGGCGCCAGGGTCTGGACGATGCGACCAATGGCAGGATCGAGCAGGGGCTCGCGGTAATAGGTGAGGAGATTATTGCGCAGCAGGATGATATGGAACCTCTTTGCTGGAGGCTCCTCGATCAGATCGTGCTTCCGCCAGACGATGTTTTCCTTGTAATGAATGCGGATGGCAAAGGAGTCTTTCCCTATCCTGCTGAAGGAAGACTCAATATCTTCCGTCGAGAGCTCCTTGAGGCCGCTTTTCTGATAGATACCGTGGCGGGCACGCTCGAGGCAGACCGGCTCGGCATCGCTTGCGAGTATTTGCAGGGATCCCGTCAATCCCAGCCTGTGCCGGAGGATAGCGAGGCTGTAGGTTTCCTCACCGCAGGCGCAGCCAGCTGACCAGGCCGACAGCCCTGCGGGAAAACGGAGTGCAAGTTCCTTGAGCAGGCGATGTTCGAGGTGCTGCCATACCTGACGGTCACGGAAGAATCTGCTGATGGTGACCCGCAGATGGGCCTGGCAGATCTGCATGGCACCGGGATCTCGTTCCAGGAAGTCGATATAGCAGTCAATGGTGGCACAGCCAATCTCTTCCATATGGCGGCGCAACCGCTTCATCACCCCTTTGCGCACTTTCCTGTAGCCCTGCCAGGGTCGGTCGAGATAGTCAAGCAATGCTCTGAAGCCGTTGACGTCGAGTATGGGATTTCCCTTTCGGATCTTTTATGCCTCTTTTAACTGCGGTTGTGGGCCCAAATCGTGAGCGAAACCTCATGCCAGGCCGATACGTACTCCTTCGATGATGGCGGCTATCACCAAAAGGGGCAGGACCAGATGGAAAAAGATGAAATAGCCTTTTTTAGCCCTCTCCCCGTAGGTCTCCTCTTTGTTTTTCCTGAATAACCAAAAGCCTCGCCACAGACCAATACCGCATGCCAGGAAAAAAGCGGGGAGTTCGAATATTCCGTGAGGGAGGATGTTGAGGACGCTGATGAGGGGGTTCTCCTGCAATGATAAGACGGCCCCCAGCAAGTATCCGTTCTGAGCGGCGGCATAAAGGGGGAAGACCCCCAGCAGGATTCCCGTCCACAGGACCAGGAAGGAAGCCAGAGCGTTTTTCATAAACAGGAAGATCACTATGGTGGGAATAGTGCTGTTTTTTAAAAAATCGGCCACTTCGGCCAGATAGCTGAAAGAGTTGGGAAAAAGCATGGGCCGAAAAAATCCAACACTCGCACCGGCCGCGAAAAAGGCAAGAACCGTCAACAAATAAGGACGGATTTCCCTGGCGTGGAGAATTATTTCCCGAAAAAAAGGTAAAAACATGATTCGTCCTCCCCCTTCATTCTGTTCTATCCTCGCATTGCCGGATTGTCTACAAAGAAAACAGTATATACTTTCTGAATAAATGGGGCAAAACCAAAGACCAAAATTACCGATTCTGAATGGCTCCATATGAGTCAACTGGGGTCGGAGGTGGCCGCAATTGTACCCGTTTCAACGAGAGTAAGGCCATTTATCGCAGCCATAAGCATTTTGATTGGATACTGAAAAAAGGAGGTCGAATGCAGGGCGTGAGTACAGCTTTCGTGGCGCTGGCGGCTCTTTTATGGGGGGTATCAGGCGGAATCGGCGGAATTCTCATCGGCAACGGCTGGGATGCTTTCGTGGTGTCGTTCTACCGGGGTGTGATCGGGCTGTTGTTCGTTCTCGTCTGGCTGATGCTTCGCCCGCGCTGCAGCGGGTTGGCAAGTCGTCGATTATGGTTCTGGTCGACGATTGCCGGCCTCGGCGTAGCCGGCAACTTCGCGTTCTATTTCGTGAGCATTGCGGAGGGCAGTGTCGCGGTCGCAGCTACATTGATGTACTGCGCGCCAGTGTTCGTGTATCTGGTGTCATTCGCACTAAAGCTTGAAAGGCCCAGCGCGCTGAAGTGGTTTGCGATTACAGTGGTGATGGTTGGCATCGCTTTGCTCACACAGATTTACGACACCAGTGCGAGCGGTGTAACGCTTCTCGGTGTGGCTGCCGGACTGCTTGCCGGGCTGTCCTACGCGGTATTCATTTTTGGTTTCAAATATGCTGCGCCGCACGGGAGCCCGCAGGCGATTCTCTCAATTTCGTTTGCGCTAGTTGCCGCCATCCTTATCTGGCCGGGCGATGCCAGCCAGACCGTTGCAGCCCTGAGTACACCGGATTGGCAGCTGTTCACCGGACTAGGTGTGCTTGGCGCGGGAGTGTCGTTCATTCTTTATGTCATGGGGCTGAATCATACCGCGCCGGCCGTAGCCTCAATCGTGGCAATGGTCGAACCGGTTACCGCGTCGCTGTTCGGCGTCGTGGTTTTACATGAAAGCCTGGTCGGTCCGCAAATTTTCGGCATGGTGCTGATCTTAATCACAGTGACCGCACTGAGTCTATTATCACGCTCAGGACCGGTTACCTGAAAAGCAGAAATACTAAAAATTGCGTGATACGGCAACGGCCAGAGCAAGGCAACTTTTAGTAACCTTTATTTTCCGGTAGGCGGGGGTGTGAATTTTCCGGCCACAGGTGGCGACAGGAATACGCGTTTGAGAAGATCCAGAGAAAATGGCTCTTTTTTATTCCACGGCAGAAGATACAGCATCCGTGCTAAAGGACAGTAGCCTAAAAACAGATTGGCGGCTAACCCGGCTATGGTAATATACATCAATATTTCCATGAATGGAACATAGGTTCCAATTGCCACCCAGACAAAATACGCCAGGCGAACCTGAACGGGAAATGCAGAAACATGCAGGCCATGCAGCAAGAGAACCAGCAAAGCATGTGCCGCCGAAAGGAAAACCACATATTGCCATAATCCACGTTCCCATAAACCGGCAAGCAAACCAATCCAGGTGACAAACCATATTCCCCACAACACACGCTTCCTTATTTTGGCGGGTATCTTTTCCCATAATGTGTTGTCTGCTGTTAAAAACATGATAATACTCTTCGGAATTTTTCCTTGGGTTGATCGTGATGGTCCAATGGGCACAGCTTGCTGAACATGTTTATCTATCGACTAGCAATATGATAATTATGGAGTCTTCTTGATGCAATCTGGTTCTTAGCCTGGAGAGGTCCAGGGCAGGGGCACCGTGGGAACGGAATGTAGAGAAAAATGGGGTTCGGCCTGGATGAGCAATGATGCCGCGTCTGCTGGAAAGCGACGATACAGTCGCCACCCCTGAGAAATGCCCGGCTCGGATCACTGTCGTGGACAATCCCCATATTAGTGTTCGCGGCACGTATTGTGCTAAATCTTGAACTGCTCTACCAAAATAATGGGAGTTGGAGTAGGGGATGCGTTTGGCTTAATCTCACGCGTTTTTTTTATAACCTCCAGACACCGTCCCAGACGGTATTGTTAATCGGCAAGCCCTTATTGGACCTTTTTTGCATACAGGACCAGAAGCATTTCCGCCAGATGCATGGAGAGTGGGTTGATCTTGAATTAATGAATGATAAGCTCAAAAGACAATCATTCTGGCGTGAGTCAATAGCTGTAGGTGATGAAAGTTCAGCAGGAGCTTTAAGGTAGAATACCCGGTTGCATTTCAGAGATTCTATTTTAGACCCTTGTTTCATGATTGTTGCTTAACTATCTTTTTGTTCAGGTAAAATTTAAGTTTTTTTGCAATTCGCATGCATATGGATTCTTTCAGCGAAGGAGACAATAGAGCTATGGAGTGGATTCGCAATGAGATGTTCGAGAGTTAACGGATACTGATTTTTCAATACCTTGCCAAAAAATTTACATACTCCATATCACGGATGTATTCGTCTATAGATTCCTTCCAGAAAGCTGTAGGTCCCGAAGGCGAAGAGGCCAAGGGCGACCACACCAAGTAATATGCTCCCATAGGCTTGTTGCTGAATGAATTCAAGGGCGGCATCAAGACCTTTGGCCTTTTGCGGGTCGTAGGTCCAGGCTGCATAGGCAAGGAAAAAGGCTATGATGGCAAAGACAACGGCTCGGGCGATCAGGCCGAATTTTATTATGGGGCTTACCTTTTCCATGAGGCTGCTATCCATGGCGAAATATTTCTTGTATTTCTCTTTTAATGCCTTCAGCGCATGAGCGATGCCCGCACCGAGAATGCACAACGCCACTATCCCCACCAGCCACCGCCCCCATGGTTGCTGCATGAGCATTGCCGCCATTCCCTTGGACCCGCCGCCACCGTTGCCGCCACCGTTGCCGCCACCGGAACCAAACAGCATGTTTAGGGCGTATACACCCAGCAAAGTGTGGGTAACGGCACTGACCAACAAACCACCGCGGATGGCAAGTCCTTTTGGGTCCGTACCATGACCATCGACATCCTTGATGGCCTGGACAAAGCGCCAAAGGGCATAACTGAAGAGACCGAAAGCTATGATTCCGATCATTATATCTCCCAAGGGAGTGGACATGACGGATTGCAGAGCACCTTTGGTGCCGGAGGTCTTTCCTCCTTTTCCAAGTGCGGCTAGAAGCGCGAGTGCCCCAACGACAATATAAACGACACCTCGGGTACAGTAGCCGAGACGCGCCATCCATACCAATTTTTCCTGTGCTTGTTCTTGGGGCGATGTCGACATGTTTTCACCTCATGGTTCTGAACCACTATAAATAAGCTTTGCAGCAATATGTCGGATGCGAAGTCAGTCGGAAAGCAGTTTTCTTACTCCACTGTCGATTTTTGGGCGGAGGGCAACTTTCGCTGCACCGAGGAGTGCTCCGGTGGCGGCTGACCAGAGCAGCGCTCTGCGCCAGGTGACGTTCTCTTCTTTCGGATTTCGCGGAGCAGTGCTGCCGATGACTTTCTCATAGGCTGCATCGATTCCCATTTTCATGATATAGGCGCTGAGTATCACAGCACCGCCCATGAGGGCTTTTTCAAGATTTCCTCGACTAACTGGGCGCGTTAGTTTCATTCATGTTCTCCTCTTTTATACATTCACTTTCGAAAATGTGAAAATTGCAGTCAAGCTCTGTCATTCTCCTTTTCTCTGGAAAGACCCTTCTGATATTTTCTAGATGCAAGATGTATTCCTAATGTGTTCCCCTCGGAAAACCCCTGCACGGCCCTTTTATCCGTCCTCGGCTATATGCTCAGAATTATTTTGCCGAATTATCAATGTAATGCCTGTCGAAAGCATTGCTTATCGAATCTGTGGGGATTGCGTCATCGACCCGGTGGGATTATATGCAACAGTGGAAATAGCAACTTCTCCCGTAAAGTCGGATTATCCTGTTGTGTCGGACAGATGGTTAGGTCGGCGGAATGATTCACCCACACCTTTACCCTGTAGCGTTTCGAGAGATGCCGGCGCTCTTTTCAGGGTGGAGTTCGATCGGGGATGCGGAGTAAAGAAAGAATAAGCTGCACAGGCAGAATTAAACAACCTGTACAGCCGTATGTAAGTCCGCTGATCTTAGACAACTGCCTCTTCTTTGGATAGAAGTCGGTCGATTCCCTGTTTTTTGGGATTGACCAGTTGACCAACAACATCTTTATCCACATAAGCCACGATAATATCACCAATTTCTTCCTTGGCGTCTTTGAATATACCAAACCTTTTCATGCCATTGGTTTGATGGCGATTGTCATCGCTTGGGGTCATATACTGCATGATGTCAGCTTTATAGCGGTAAATTAAATAGAGTTGAAGCAGGGTCATGAACCTTTTTCTGCGGAGACTGGTATCATGGACCTCCTGATTACGGATAAACAGAAACACCTTATCTTCACGATCACGCAGAACGGTAAATATCACCTCAGCTATTTTGGTTTCCATCGCGTCGAGAACATCGAGCTCCAAAATATCCGCGCCTGAACTCTGCGGTCTCAGCACGACCTTGAGCTCTGCATTAAGATTATACTTTTTCGACCACTTGGCCAACCACTCCTGAAGTATGGAAATCGGCGGTTCGATCTGAATAAGATGCTGAAATTGGGTGGACCCTTTACCCATGGCCTTGGTGGTGGCTGTTCTCCCTGTTGAGGCGCTAAGTGCACTATCGAGCCGGGGACCCCCGACCAGCGATTGGGGGGTGGTATAGGGTGATTCCAACAGCCGCAGTTTACGCTGCAGGCGAGCAAGAGCGAGCATACCATCCTGCTGGAGAGCACTGGCCAGCTCTTCTCCGGCTATACCATCCGCCTGATGACCGCCATAGGTGATGAAATTAAAAACATATCCCAGCTTACCTATTTCCGCGGGAAACTGCCTCATTTCCTCATCGCTCATTCCCGTGGTATCCCAGTTAAATGAAGGAGAAAGATTATAGGCGAGCATCTTTTCCGGGTAGGCTGCGTGGATGGCCTTGGCGAACACAGCCGCATCTTCCAGGTCGGCGGTTTTGGTTTCCATCCAGATTATATCCGCATAAGGGGCAACGGCCAGGGACTTGGCTATGGCAAATTCAATTCCTCCCCGAATCTGAAAAAAACCTTCGGTGGTCCTTGGCCGGTTCCAGTCCCAGCTGACATTGGCACCAATCTCTTTGGCCTTCTGCCTCGCCTTCCAGTGTGAGACTCCTTCGGCATACTTCAGCCACTGCTCCACGGTCATTTTTATCTCACGACCTTCATCAATGAGGAGTTGCAGGCGATCGGCCACAGCTTCTGGAAAGGTGCTGACTCCTGCTTCCGTCTCCCAGGCCGAGACCATCAGGTTTGTGGCTTCATCAATTATGCCTCCAAGCTCAAACTCATCTTCTGAAACCTTTTTGGCAATGATACTCTTAAGTTCTTCATAAATGCCGGCTGACTTAAACCATTTGATAGCGAGCTGATATTCATCCTCATCCAGGTCAAACAAGAGATGTCCCCGCACGTTTGTATGTCCGGATTCGTAGAACAGTCGATGCAGTGCCAAGGTGCAGAACTTGTAGAGCGGCACATCAAGGTTGGTTGCTCCAAGAATGAACGCCTGGTCCCTGCTGTCGTTATTGCTGTCGAGCAGGGTTGCCGCTTCTGCATCCGTTCTGGCAACGATAATTCCAGGAACCTGCATGATGTCCAGCTGAAAACGGGCGGTATTCAGTCTCTTTATTTGCTCATCCACGGAAACCAGAACCTTGCCGCCCTGATGTCCGCATTTTTTTGTGCCCGGTCGCTGGTCCTCGATATGGTAGCCGGGAACACCGACCTCGACGAAGCGTCGGATCAGATTGCGAACATGGGCATCGCCGCCGTGTCCGGTATCGGCATCAGCGATGATGAACGGACGAAAATCAAATTCCGGGGTTTTTTTTCTCTCCTCTTCCGTCATGCGGGAGCGAAAGAAATTCTGATTTCGATCAGCGGTCAGGAGTGCCCGTACAACTGGTGCCGCCTCGTCCGGAACCTGACTAAGCGGATAGGATGCCAGATCTGCCCCAGGATCTTCATTCTTCGAGCCCTTGGCAGATGTTGCCCAGCCGCCCAGGTATATTGCCGGTATGCCTTTTCTTTTTATGGCGACAGCCTGTCCGGGTGAGTATGGTCCGAAGGTGGTTACGGCAGTCTTATTGGCATAATTTTCCCGAAGCAGCGCATAAAATCCCGCCGCCGCTTCCCTGGCCACGGTATAGTCGTTTGCAATTGTCCCTTGCTGCTCTGCGACCTGACGTTCAGAATAAAGCCTTCGTATGCCCTCAAAACGTGGGCTGGAGAAATATTTCTTCAGTTCATCGATCTGTTCTTTCAGCATAATTTTCTCCTTCAGATTATGTGGTATAATCCAGATTCTCCGTTATTCTCTGACCGGTTTCCCTGAATTTTTTGATATACGCCTCGATACGTCTTTTACCTTCAGCCAAATCTTCATTATTGAGATTTATATTCAACAGATCGATATACCATGGTATTTTCACTTTCTCGGCGATATGGCACTTCACCATTTCATGGACAATCGGTAGAGTTGTCGACTTTGATCTTTCATGGACATCCCGGTTATCTGCCTTAAGAAGCTTTTCATATTCTTCGTGCAACAATCGTTCAAAGAGATCTTTGTCAAAGACCTGCCCCTTTTCAACCCCGGTTTCCGGGTCATCTTCAGTGATCACGGCTCCTTTGTGAACCCACTCCCAGAGAATGCTTAAGCGGATTTCACCGGTCGCCATATCTTCCATGAGATAAAGAATGTCATCGTTGCCGAAAAAATCGGCAGGCTTCAAAGCGGCTGCCTGAAATCCCTGGGAAAAAGCGTTACCGTACTGCAGGGCAACGCTGAGTAGATTCCGTGCTCCGCGAATGGTCCTCGGAGCATCTTCTAAAAGGAAAAGATCATCAGCATCATGCTGCTCATAACCAAGAGGCGGGAAGGCCCTGCCCAACTGATTCTTCTCCCCAATTTTTTGCCAGGCGGGACGAATAATGTGCACCATTTTCCAGTGAGCAACCCATTTGCCGCTTGCCCCGGCCTGCTGCTCACGTTCCGCTCCGGCAAGTGCATTTTTCATGCTGGTTTTTACCCCTTTTGCGGAACCGACCGGAATGTTCGGCTCCATTCCTCCCTGGAACAAGGCAAAATTACCGTTTATATCAGGGGTGTTGACACAGCGGCGAACTCTGTCCTCATAGTGACGCATATAGCCATAGGTCATGGTAATAGCTTCAATATTGGGGTTAATGAAACGAGTGTCCCATGCCATGGCATCGGCAACACTGTTTATATAATCCCAGCGACCAGTATTAAAACCAATAAAATGTCTCCCCAGTGCGGCACGGATTTCCATGATCTGAAAGGTTGCCTCCACCTGTTCCAAAAGAACATAGGCCAGAATAGTACCTTGCTGAAGACCTAGATGGGACTCCAGAGCATCAAGAAGCTTCCCCCAGAATGCGGCTTCTTCCGCAGTCTGTACTTTTGGAATATACAGCACCAGAGAAGAACCGGTGTTCTGCATTTCCTTATAATTATTGGAGATGTAGAGAGCGGTATCCACTATTGAAGCGGCAAGCCCGCGTCCCAGCTCATCCCGGAAATGCCGGTCATCAAGGTGCAGCCCGCGCGGTCTGAATATTCTGGTAGTGAATTGCAGCTGTTTCTGCCAGTCCTCGATGATCGTTTTACCTAAAAAGGATTCAGCCCAGCTGTTCATTTCAGCAGCAACTTTTTCGGCAGCAGTTAAAAATTCAGGATCATTGCGAAAAGCCAGCTTGAGGTTTCTCAAATTATCAAGAGACATGGTTTGGATCTGACCAAGAGCATCCTCTCCATCGAACATCCAGCCGTCAGCCCCGGAAAGCAGGGCATATGCCACATTTCGGATGCTGCTCTCGAGCGGTGCCCCCGGCTTTGCCGCCGGTCCGGTGCCCTGGATCCACTGCCTCTGCAAATCAGCGGGGATCCTCGGACCTTCAAATCTCCCCGCCCTCGCATCGGCAACCGTTATGCTGGTGCCGGCAATAGTCGAATCGGCATCCAGAAAGGTTATTCGCTCTTTTTCTGCAAATCTCCGCCTTCTTCTCTTACTGCGCCTTTCCATCAAGGCGATGCGCTCACCGTTAAGCGACGCCAGTTTCTCAAGAGTCTTCAGGGCATTAGGCTCAAGAACATCGGGATACTTCTGCAAGAGCTCTTTCGGGTACTGCAGTCGTGTAGTGGCTGAGGTATTCATGGCAACTCCTTTTTGTGTTAGTAATGAGTACAATAGGAATTGACGGAAGAGGTTGTCAAGCGAATATTCGCTAAATAAGATATTTCATTTTTTCTTGAAATTGCCGAATACATGAAGTACATGATGACATCATGGCAAAAACAACAAGCTCAGAAAACCTGAAAATTATTTTCGGGATTAAGATAAAAACCTTTAGAACCGAACAGGGATTATCTTTACAGACACTCTCCAGGAAATCAGGTATCGCTCTCTCCTATCTCAGCGAAATTGAATCCGGCAAGAAGTATCCCAAACCGGAAAAGCTGATAGACCTGGCACAGGCCCTGGGCGTGGACTACGATGAGCTGGTATCACTCAAGGTCGACAAATCCCTTGATCCCTTTACGGCACTTATCGATTCCGAACTGATAAAACAGTTCCCTTTTCATCTCTTTGGCATTTCGGCCCGGGACATCCTGGGCCTTTTTAAAAATGATCCGGAGAACGCCCATTCCTTTCTCCAGACCTTTCTGCAAATCAGCAGGGCCTATGACATGTCGGTTGAAACATTTCTTTTTGCCGCCCTGCGGACCTTTCAGCGATTGCATAATAATTATTTCCCGGACCTGGAAAAGCTGGCAGGTGATTTTTCAAAGCAAAATGAATTAAGCAGCAATACGTCAAGTTTCGCTCAAATCAAAAAGATCCTCGAAGAGAAACATAAGTACCATGTGGAGGAAAATGGTTTTTCGGATCATCCGGCGCTCAAAGGATTTCGCTCGATTCTCAGAGGCGAAAGGCATCTTTCTATCAACAGTAGGCTGCTCCCTGCACAAAAGGCCTTTATTATTGCCCGGGAACTCGGCTTCCTTGAACTTGGTATAACCGATCGACCGCAGACCTCGTCATGGATTGAGGTGAAGAGTTTCGATCAGCTGGTTAATAATTTCAAGGCATCCTATTTTGCCGGAGCATTGCTTATTGAAAAGGAAAGTTTCACAAGAGATGTCAAAAAATTACTGAGCAAAAGCACATGGGATGATAAGGCCATAACGGCTTTACTTGATTGCTACAAGGCCACTCCGGAAATGCTCCTCTATCGCATGAGTCAGCTGCTGCCGGGAGTCTTTGGCCTGGATGCTATTTTTTACCTGCGCTTTACAAATTCCAAAGACCGGTTTTCGGTAAAATTGACCAAGGAACTCAATATGACGGATACCCTGGTTCCATATGGTTTGGGCATCAGCGAGCACTACTGTCGGCGCTGGCTGCCGCTAAGGCTCCTCAAAAAAGTGCGCCAAGACGGTCTTTCCATCACAACAGGCGTACAAAAGATCCACTTTGTAAACAGCGGCACCAAATTCCTCCTCCTCAGTCTGGCACGACCGCTCTCGCTTGCCAGGGAGCGAGGCTCGGCAATTGTGATTGGCTTTAAAATTGACAAAAATTCCCGAAAACACATCAAATTTTTGGATGATCCAGCAATTGTAGAGGAAGATGTGGGAGAAACCTGCGAGCGCTGCCCACTCACCGACTGCAGCGAAAGAGTTGTGGAAGCCTCTATTATCAGCAGGCAAGACCGGTCAACAAGAAGAGAATCAGCTTTGCAGCAATTTCTAGATAGAAATTGCTGATTTCAGCATACCAATTATATGATAGGTGGTAAATCACTATTAGTAAGCCCTTCCTGACTTTTCTGCAGATTCCTTTCCTTCAGCCATCAATATCAAGCAATTTTGGCTTTTCAAGAAGTTACTTTACAATTCAGCGGAACCTGACATTGGAAAATCGGATGTTCCGCGACCAGGGTGCATGACGAAAAAGTGTGGTCCATTTATTGCAAGGAATGGAAGAATCGAACATGCGGGCGATGATTGTTGGGTTTCGCGGGCTCATTTCTTCTCCAAAGCCATCGTCGTGGAGGAATACACCATACCAATATGGAGGATGAAGGAGTATGAAAAGTGCGAAGATATCTTCTGGTTTGCTATTGATTTCCGTAGTTTATTCGATTTTTCTCGCCTTTTCCGTTTCGGCTGCGCCGCTGATAATCGATCACAGACACACCGACATTACCGTCCTGACCAGGGAGGCCATCGAACAGGCCAAGGAACGACTCCACATTGCCTATGGGCACACATCTCACGGCAGCCAGCTGACTACGGGAATGGCTGGTCTGGTTGAGTTCGCCAACGGCGGGGGGCTCGGTCTGTCCCTGCCGGCAAATATTTTCGCCTGGAACAACGGCGGAACAGACGGAGCCCTGGATCTGCATGACTCGTTCATGATCGGAGACGCCGGCGGCTATCCGCAGTGGGTGGATAGGACCCGAGAATATCTTGACAACCCTGAAAACAGCGATGTCAATGTCGTCATCTGGTCCTGGTGCGGTCAGGTGAGCGATAAATACAGGGCCGGGACCCTGGAAAGCGAGTACCTCCTGCCCATGACTCGGCTGGAGCAGGATTATCCGCAGGTAAAATTCGTCTACATGACCGGTCACGCCCATATCGATGAAGACGCCGACACCAAGGCCGGCAACGAGATCATAAGGAACTACTGTCGAGCCAATGAAAAAATACTATACGACTTCAATGACATAGAAAGCTACGACCCAGACGGCACATATTATGAGTTTCCCGATGACAGCTGCGATTACCATGCCAACCCCTGGTTTTCGCGGATAGGCAACTGGGCCATCGAATGGCAGGATAGCCATGTTGAAGGAGATGACTGGTATAACTGCGAATCCGCTCACAGCCAGCCGCTAAACGCCAACCGCAAGGCCTACGCCGCCTGGTATCTTTGGGCGGCTCTGGAAGGATGGACACCCGCTGGAGTCGATATACATGCAAGCGGTGGCCAGACGACGGTGACGGAGGGAGGAGAAGGGGCTGACTACCAGTTTGTTCTACGGTCCCAGCCTTCAGGCGAGGTTATCATCGACCTCGATCCGGATATACAAACGGATATCTCGAACGGCGCGGGCGGGGCGCTGTCGCTGAATTTTACGCCGGCCACCTGGAACATCCCACAAAGGGTACAAGTGACAGCCGTCGATGATTCCTGGGTGGAGGGACAACACATGGGAACCATTAGCATCAGGGTGACAAGCAGCGACCGCGCCTACGACGGTGTCGAAGTGGACGACATCACGGTGGTCATATTAGACAACGACCAGCAGGGGGGCTCGCATCCCACTGAGGGTATTCGCCTGCTGCTGTTGCAGCGTGACCAAGGCGAATAATTGCTCTTGAAGCAGCAGCACAATGGCTTTTCCTGCCCAGTGATCCCGCTTCACTTCGGCCCGGTCCGATTGCGCCGGAAATTTCCGATCGCATCAGACAAGATATTCCTCCACCGGCCAAGACAGCCGGAAGTATGATTCGTGCTCCCTTTCACTTCCGTCTATCCCCGCATTGCCGGAATTGTCTACCAAGAACAAAAGTATATAGAGTCTTCCTTGGCAAAGGAGAAATCATCAGCCACGGGGATCAGTTACAGGAATTATATCTACATCTACAGTAGCCGCGGACGAATCAAGTCTGCCGTCATTGGCCTTGATGGTACTCTGCCGGTGGCATTTTCCTCCGGCTCATATGAAAAGGCGCCTGTGTTTCTGTTTGTGATGGAAGCTGTGACTTTGGTGCCGTTACCGGCAATGCTGAAGCTCAGAGGATCACCATCACGATCGGAACCGGAGAGTTGACCTTCGAAGATCGAATCTTCAGCCACAGTAATCGACGCTGGATTCGCAGTCGGTGATCCATTTATCTCGAGGATTGAAACATCCACAGTTGCCACTGCTGAATCTGCCGTGCCGTCACTGACCTTGAATGTGAAGATATCGCTGCCGGTGGTATCGGGAAGAGGCGTGTAGGTAAAAGATCCGGCTTCATTGTCTATAATGGCAACAGTACCTTTTTCTGGATTTGAAACCAGCAGGTAGGTTAATGGGTCATTGTCTGCATCTGTTGCACTCAGACTGCCGCTGTATTGGATATTTTCGATAACAATTATGGCACTATCAAATGCCATCGGTGCTGTGTTTTCCTGAGGGGGAAGAGCAATTTCGCTGGTATAGTCACTTTCCAAAGTGCCCCTGTATGCCGTGAGCGCGAAATAGTATGTCTCGATATTTGAAAGGCCGGTCAGAGTGAAGGAGGTGACATTGCCGGTTTCCACCGGAGAAGGTCCCTCTTTTGCTCCTCTCCCGTCATAGGGCGGTCCGCTGCTTCCTGATTTATAATACAACCTGTAGCCGTCAATATCTTCCGGATTTTCAACCCAGGCAAATGTGACATCACGGGAATACGCGCTAGTGGCAAAAACCATGAGAAAGATCAATTGTCCGAGAATTAATCCAGCGATACATAACATTCGATTTTTGTTTTTTCTCATAGTAAGAGCCACTGGCAAGCAAGGGGAATTACGCAAAAAAAAGCCCAATTACCTGCTGCACCTTGGGCAGTTTACAGCAGCAGGATTAATAAAAACTATAATGCACAATTCAAACCCTGGAAAGCTCCATGGTGGCTTTTCATGCCGGCAGGCGAGTAAGTCGTTCGAATAAATGCGCGATGACATCTGGAAGAGAGGTTATTATTGTGGTCCGCCCTCCATTGAGGGTCAGCGTTGTCAGCGTTGAGGCCGGAAGTTGTTCCAGATGCTTACGACAGCAGCAGGTCGATGGCATGCCTATCCGTGTCGCTGAGGGCGAAATCGAAGATGTCGATATCCTGGCGCATATGCTCTTGCGACGTGGTGCCGGTTAAGGGGATGATACCCGAGAGGCTGAGGTAGCGGAAAAAGACCTGTGCCTCCGTTTTCCCAAGCCGCCCGGCGATCTGTCGCACGACGTTACTGGCCATGATATGGGGATTGGCCGTCAGGGTCCAGAAGCCTTGGTAGATGATGCCTTTTTCCGCACACCAGGCGCGCAGGCTGCGGTCATAGCCCGTCTGCTGATAGAAGCGGTTCTGTACGACGGCGGGCTTGATTTCGGCATCATCATATAGCGCTGCCAGCAGGTCCGGCGTATAGCAGTTGCTGATACCCAGCTGCGAGGCGCCGCCATCCTTGTAAATTCTCTCCATGGATCGCCACACATTCATCAGCAGGGAATGCGGGGCCAACGGAGAATGCAGGATGTAGGAATCGATATGATCCGTCTGCAGATTGTCCTGCGAGGCTGCAAATGACTGCAGGACCTGATCCTCCACAGGCGCATTCCTGTCATACGGCACTTGGGCCGGATCCTGTCCCTGGAGAGGTGTGAACTTGGTCTGCAGAAAGAGTTCTTCCCGTTGTATTCCCTGCTCCTGCAGGCGTCGCAAGGCCTGACCCACTCGAGGTTCATCGTAGTGTTTCGGTTGCGCGGCGGTATCGATGCCGCGGAATCCTGTAATAACAGCCTGTTCAACCAAATCGGCGGTTTGTTCTTTTTTCCAGGCCGTGCCGTAGAGAATGCGGGGAATTCGCAAACCGGCCGAAGTCGTCATCCACATTTCCTTGCGCATATCCAACAGCTCCTCTTTATTTTCTTCTCGGGCTTATCCACGGTTGTTTGATATACATATACGATGGTTATGAATGTTGGTCCGTCAATGCCTTCTGCCTGACTGGATTTTGGTGTTAACGGGTGATACCGGACATGCATTTGCATATACCTAAATCAGCAATCGTTATTTCCCCTGGAGCCGCCCCGGCTGAGTGCTTGTGGCTTCCCGTGAAATAATGTTTATAAATGATGTAGTTATGCACATATATGAGCAAATTTGCCTTGAGTCAATTCAAGCAAATCAACAGGCGAAAGCTCTATATCCAACCCGCGCCGTCCGCCGCTTACGAAAATAGTGGAGAACTCTTTTGCGGTTTCATGGATAATAGTCGGCAGTTTTTTCTTTTGGCCAACGGGGCTCACTCCTCCCAAAACATATCCGGTAATTTTTTCTACTGATTTTTTATCCGCCATGGCAGCTTTTTTCGAACCTGTTGCCTTGGCAAGCAGTTTTAAATTCAATTGATGCGAAACAGGCAATACAGCTACGCAAAGCTCTCCTTTCTCGCTTGATACTACAAGTGTCTTAAATACCCTCTCTTTTTCAATTCCCAGTTTTTCGGCAGCTTCTTCTCCATAGGAGCCGGATTGAGGATCATGGATGTATTCATGGATATGAAAAACAATTTTTGCGCTTTTGGCTGTTTCAATAGCAGGGGTCATTTTTTGTTTCTTCCTTATATTCGTCAGGACCGGGGCTGTGTTTAGACTAGCACGGAATTAACCTGCCACTCTAGCGCAACCATGAGGGCAAGAGAGATCTTTTAGGTGTATTTACCTGCACCTCGGCTTAAGAGCCGCTTATGCACTTACAATCTTAAAAGAAATGGTGATATTTAGACTTCTCGTGTATGCTCTCCTCGCTACAGTCATTCAGCATTTTACAGAAGGTCACTTATGGATACAATATTTCAACTGACACCTTCAATTATTTTTATTCTTTTTTTTGCCGGACTGGTTGCGGGCTTCGTTGATTCTATTGCAGGCGGAGGTGGATTGGTTACTCTTCCTGTATTACTGGCTGTCGGACTGTCTCCTCAAGTTGCACTTGGAACCAATAAACTCCAAGGAACCTTTGGCACCTTGTCTTCATCGTACAATTATATCAGGAAGGGTGAAGTTAGACTGGCTTCCTGCTTGTCCGGTATACTTTACACCTTCCTGGGTGCTGTCGCCGGTTCATGGGCGGTGCAGGTAATAGCTCCTGGCTTTATTCAACTCCTGATTCCATTTCTATTATTCTTTGTTCTTCTATATACTATTTTTTCGCCTAAATTAGGGTATCAGGATCTCAAGCCTAAATTAAGCCAAAACGTATTTTACTTAATTTTTGGATTGGGATTAGGATTTTATGATGGTTTTTTCGGTCCGGGTACCGGATCGTTTTGGACGGCTGCCTATTGTATTTTTTTGGGTTTTAATATGGCAAAAGCAGCTGGATTCACAAGGATCATGAATTTTACGAGCAATGTTGTGGCTCTTTGTTTGTTTATTGTCGGAAATAATGTCCTCTATAAGGTTGGTATTATAATGGCTTTAGGACAGATAATCGGTGCCCGTATTGGATCCGATCTTGCCATCAGTAACGGCGCATGTTTCATTCGTCCAATTTTTTTGACAGTTGTTCTGCTGACGATAATCAGGTTAGTCTACCAATATTATTGACAATACACTCTCTAAAGTAGTTTTACCTCGAACCAAAGAAAACAAAAATTTATTTCTCGTGAAATCATGAAGATGCTTGAGGTTAAGTGCCTAGGTGTAGAAAGGGTAAGCCTAGACTCGGAAATTACTCATTCCTGGGCAGGTACCAGTATTGCTTCGATTACAGTATGTGGAAGACTTTTAAAACCTGCAATGCGGGAGGTCGTGTTTTCAACGAGGCCCAATCAAAAAAGTTATCAACAAAGATATGAACAGAGTTATCAACAGGTAACTTTTCTAAAGCAGGAATAACAAGAGGAAGAACTGTTTTCAACACGTTATTAACAGAATTACCAACATCGGAGCGATGAGGTGAGAGAGGCCGTCACTTACCTGAAAACCATTCAAAATCGTTGGACATGCAGTTACGGTACATCATGCGTGTCCAGCTTTTACAGGGAGCGTAGGCGGAAGTTTCAACATAATCCCTGAAATAGATACATTCTTTATGCGTCCAGACCAGGACAAGATCGTTGCAGGTCCTTTCTCTTTTGGTTTTCTCTGCTACATCGTCGATCTCTTTCACCCATTTTGCCGCAAATTCGCATTTTGACTGAGCATGATCTCTGAGTATTGTTTCTCTGGTGCTGTTCAGCCTATCGACCCAGGCTATGGCCTCCTGAAAGCACCCCGATTGGGCAGCGGCCGGAGCGAGGGGGAAGAGCAGGGAAGAGAGTAGAAAAGCAAAGGCGAGAATGGTGGTTTTTGATGAAGCTGACTTCATGTTATATCCTCTTAAAAAGATCAGATAAAGCGCTTCATCAATTCATCCACCGCCGAGTCAACATTTTCAGGGCTTATCTGAAAACGGGCGCAGCCTGCTTCCGCCATTGCTCTTTTTCCAGGGTCTTTCAGATCAGCGAGGCGAGAGAGGACACCGGTTCTGCGGCCGACCTGAAAAAGCATCTGCTCGTGGGGCGGCAGCCGGAGAAAGGTTTCCACAATAGTGGTCATGCGCTCCTTGTCTTCAGGAAAAACACCCTGAACTTCTTCAAACAAATTGAGAATGTGGTCACTTTTGAGGGTGGAGGTAACCCCCTCAAGCTGCTGCAGGAAAAGCAGAATTTCTGCGGCAATCTCTTTGTCCGTTTGTTTGCTGAATTTTCCGGCGCTGTAAAGTTGAAAGAGCTCAACATGGTCGGGGATTGCCAGACTGCGCAGTCGGATGAAATCGGCATTGATTGTATTAAGTGCATCCGCGGTTTCCAGGGCATGATCCCGTGAGAGTTCTCTGCCGCCCAATCCCGGCATCACATATTCGGAGAGTTCCATGCCTGCCTTCTTTACCTTAAGACCGGCTGTGATATGATCCTCCTTGGTAGAGCCTTTTTTTACCAGTTTTAAGACCTTGTCGGAGCCTGATTCCATGCCTATATGGATGCGGTTAAGACCGGCCGCACGCATTTCGGCAAGTTTTTCATCCTCTATCCTGCGGATGGTATGAGATCTGGCATAGGAGGTTATCCGCTCCACCTGGGGGAAAAGTTTCTGTAGATAACTGAGAATACGGATCAGGTTATCCGGTTTGATGATAAGGCTGTTGGCATCCTGTAGGAAAATCGATTTTTTCCCTCCGCGGATCCAGTTGACGGCACTGCTCAGAGCCATTCTCTCGCCCATATCGAGATCTTTCGCTAAGGGAGAGAGGTCTGCCGTGGTAAAACCGCTGCCGAAGGAATCCTGCAGAAGGGTAACGAAACGATGAACTGTATCGATGTCCCGGATCACATGCTCCACGGGGCGAAGGGAAAATTTCTCACCCTTGTAAACCGGACAAAAAGTGCAGCGATTCCAGGGGCAGTTGCGGGTTACCCGAATAAGAAGGCTCGCTGCCTCGCTTGGTGGACGAATGGGGCCCTGTTCAAAACCTTGATAATCTTCTGTCGGTTTTTTGCTATTATCTTTCATGTTAATATGCGGTTAAAGGTCTTTCCGGTCTGGATACTTAGCATAATATTCCAAGAGCAAGCAAGCCCATCCGCACAATTGGCGGATGGGCTTGCTTGTAGTACTTATTAAGTATAAGACGAGTTTTATAAGATGGTATCGATATCTACATATTCCATATCGAAGGCTTCGGCCACGGCCCGGTAGGTAACCTTGCCCATGACAACATTGATACCGGGTTTAATTTCTTTGTTGTCCCGGCAGGCTTTCTGCCATCCCTTATTGGCAATCTGCAGGGCATAGGGCAAGGTCGCATTGGTGAGCGCCATTGTCGATGTTTTGGCTACTGCGCCAGGCATATTGGCAACGCAGTAATGTACTATACCGTCAACGACATAGGTGGGTTCGGTATGGGTTGTGGCCTTTGATGTTTCAAAACAGCCACCCTGGTCGATCGCCACATCCACCATGACCGAGCCGGGTTTCATGCCGGAGAGCATTTCGCGGGTAACAAGTTTTGGTGCCTTTGCTCCGGGGATCAGGACGGCGCCGATCACCAGATCAGCTCTAGTGAGCAGGTCGCGAATGATGGGCGGGCTGCTCATGAGCGGGAAGCAGTTGCTGGGCATGACTTCACTGAGATAACGGAGTCTGTCGAGATTGGTGTCCAGGAGATAAACCTTCGCGCCCAGTCCGCAAGCCATTCTCGCCGCGTTGATGCCAACGATACCGCCGCCGATGACGACAACATTGCCGGGCGGCACTCCGGGAACTCCGCCGAGCAGAACGCCGCTGCCGCCCTGATGCAGCTCAAGGTATTTTGCCCCTTCCTGGGCAGCCATTCTGCCGGCGACTTCGCTCATCGGTGTCAACAGCGGCAGGGAGCCATCGGCTTTCTGGATGGTTTCATAAGCGATATTGACGGAGCCTGCCTTAACCAGTGCCTTGGTCAGTTCCAGTTCTGCTGCCAGGTGAAGGTAGGTGAATACTATTTGATCCTGCCGGATAAGTGAATATTCCGAGGGCTGTGGTTCCTTGACATGCATCACCATGTCTGCCTTTTCATACACTTCGGCAGGAGTCGAGATTATTTCGGCACCGGCGCTTACATACTCTTCATTGGAGAAGCCGCTGCCCTTGCCGGCATTATCCTCCACAAGAACCTGGTGGCCATTTTGCCGTATCACCTCGACACCGGCCGGAGTCATGCATACACGATGTTCGGCAACCTTGATTTCCTTCAGTATTCCAATGATCATCTGGACGTTCCTCCTGGTAAAGGCCTTGATGGATGATGTGCTTGCTGCTTTGCCAAAAATCTCTCTTTCAACCTTTTCCGGTATCCAAAGAAAACAATACCGTTACAGATGCCAACCCAGCTGAGCTGGACTCTTTACAGTACGGAACCTTTAGAGATCATTTTCTTGCAAAAAAACAAGAAAACAATCTGTAGGGTACTAATATCTTCTTTGTCAGAGCGCGATTCGAGAAAGCACCTCTCCTCTTGGCCGGTTAACGAGCGAAATACGCTCTACTCTTTTTTCTTCTGCCTGGATCCACAGGCGGCAGGTCCGCCACTGCAATGGCACATGCCGGTCAGCTGATGCCTCTCCGAACGCTGTCTTGATTTACAGAAATTAATACACAGTGCCGCTCCAGTTACTATCATAAAGCTCAAGAGCATGGTGGTTATAAAAGTAGTCATAATATGCTGAAAATATCAGCCTCCAAAATCGTCGAAACGAATGTTTTCTTTTTCAACCCCGAGATTATCGAGCATTTCCGTGATCGATAGGGTCATCATCGGCGGTCCGCACAGATAATATTGAATATCTTCAGGTGCTGGATGGTATTGCAGATATTTGTCGAATAATACCTGGTGAATAAAGCCGGTGTCGCCGCTCCAGTTGTCTTCGGGCAGTGGGTCGGAAAGGGCAACATGAAAGGAAAAATTTTCATTTTCCTTGTCCAGCTTTTCAAATTCTTCGGTATAAAAGAGTTCTTTCTTGCTTCTGCCGCCATACCAGAAGGACACCTTGCGTCGCGTTTTTCGGCCTTTGAAAAGCTCGAAAATATGACTGCGCAGCGGCGCCATGCCCGCACCTCCTCCAATGAAGACCATCTCCGCATCACTCTCTTCGAGATAGAATTCGCCGTAGGGTCCCGAGATGGTGACTTCATCACCTTCCTTAAGGTTGAAAATCCAGGAAGAGACCTGGCCGGGCGGGATCTCATCCTTGGGGTCAGTGCCCGGAGGGGGAGAAGCGATGCGGACATTGAGCTTGATGATTCCTTCCTCACCCGGATAATTGGCCATGGAATACGCTCGTGTCACCGGGGTGTAGACGTGAGATTTATACTGGAACATCTTAAACTTCGTCCAGTCACTGAGGTAGCGCTCATCGATATCGAAGCTGGCATAGTGGACTTCGTGGGGCGGCACTTCAATTTGTATATAGCCTCCCGATTTAAAATTAACCGGATCGCCTTCCGGCACCTCCAGAACCAGTTCCTTGATGAAGGTGGCTACGTTTTTATTGGAAATGACTTTGCAATTCCATTTCCTGGTTTCCAGAACTTCCGGCTCTACCATAATATCGAGATCGCGCTTTACCGGTACCTGGCAGGCCAGGCGTATACCGCTTCGGGCCGCACGGTTGCTGATCTTCGATTTCTCTGTGGGCAGGATCGAACCGCCGCCGGACTTGACCATGACAATACATTGTGCACAACTGCCGCCACCGCCGCAGGCCGATGGCAGGTAGATGCTATTGTCGGCAAGTGTGGTCAAGAGCTTGCCGCCGATCGAGGTGGTAATTTTTTTCTCTTCATTAATGGTAATGGAGATTTCTCCACCGGGCAGCATGGTCTTTTTGGCAATAGTAATCAGTGTAACCAGGATAAGCTGTATGATCAGGAAGCTTACTATGGCAATAATTATTTCAATCATCCTGCATCTCCATCAAGATAAAGCATATGAAGTCATTTTACATTCCTGCCAGTCCCATAAAGGCCATGGCCATGAGGCCGGCTGTTATGAAGGTGAGGCCCAGTCCTCGTAATCCGGCGGGAGGATTGGCGTATTCCAGTCTTTCCCTGATGCCTCCAAGGGCGACCACTGCCAGAAAAAAACCTGCTCCGGCCCCAAACCCGTAAGCCACACTCTCTGTAAACGTATAATCACGCTCCACCATGAATAAAGAGGCGCCCAGGATGGCACAGTTGACCGTGAGCAGAGGTAGAAAGATGCCCAGGGTGTTGTAGAGCGCGGGAATATAGCGGTCAAGAACCATCTCCAGGATCTGTACGGTTGCCGCAATAATGGCGATATAGGTGAGCAGCCCCAGGAAGGTCAGGTCGACATCCGGATAACCGGCCCAGGCCAGGGCACCGGGTTTAAGGAGGTGGTTGAGCACGAGATTGTTGAGAGGAACAGTGATAATCTGCAGGAAAAGTACTGCGCTTCCCAGGCCGATTGCTGTTTTAACCTGCTTGGAGATGGCCAAAAACGTACACATCCCCAGAAAAAAACTGAGGGGCAGGTTTTCCAGAAAGATAGACCGGAGAATTATATCGATATAGTGGGACATCAATCTTTCTCCTGTTGTTCAGGATCTAATGTTCGCAGTATCCAGATGATGGCGGCGATGAGAAAGAAGGCACTGGCAGGCAGGACCAGCATGCCGTTGCGCAGATACCAGCCGCCGTTGGTGACAAGCGGGAATATTTCATAGCCGAAAAGCGATCCCGAGCCGAAAAGCTCGCGCACGAAAGCTACAGTCATTAAAATAAAACTGTAGCCCAGGCCGTTGCCGATACCATCCAGGAAGCTGGCCAGAGGGGGATTGCTCATGGCAAAACCTTCAGCCCGGCCCATGACTATGCAATTGGTGATTATCAGGCCGACAAAGATGGAGAGCTGCTTGGAAAGCTCGAAGAAAAAAGCCTTGAGGATCTGATCGACCAGGATTACCAGGGTAGCGATAACGGTAATCTGGATGCCGATGCGCACGGTGTTCGGTATCTGAAAGCGGACGATGCTGATTGTGAGATTGGAAAAGCCGGTCACCAGGGTAACGCAGACGCACATCACAAATGCCGTTGCCATCTGTCCGGTAACCGCCAGGGCCGAGCAAATTCCCAGAACCAAAAGGGTGATGGGATTGCGTTGAAATATCGCTCTTTTGACTAATTCCAGGTTGGTTTCAGCCATTTAATTCTCCTCCCTCTTCTTTCATTTGTGTAAGAAATGGTTTGAAACCATAATCGCCGCCGAACCAGAAGTTGATGATATCATCTACCCCGTTTGTGGTAAGGGTTGCCCCGGAGAGGCCGTCGATTTGATGAATCTCTTCTTTGCCACCCGGAGCTTTTCCGATGGTGAGGGTCTCTTGATATTCCTGATCGTAGATTTTTTTCCCTTGCCAATCGGCCTGCCATCGCGGATTTTCTATTTCGCCGCCCAGACCGGGAGTTTCACCGTGTTCATAAAATGAAATACCATTAATGGTAGTGAGATCATTGCCGATGGCAATATATCCATAGAGGGTGGACCAGAGACCCTTGCCCCTGATCGGCAAAACGATCTGGCTGATTTCACCTTCTTCCTGAACAAGGTACACCAGTGAATATTTCTCCAGCATACCCAGACCCGCTTCATCGTTAGGGTCTGGGATGGATTCCCCCATGTCGGCAGTCATCGGAGCCTTACGCTGGTCGTAATCTTCAGGGGATATGACTTCGGGGGGAACAAATTCTCCGGTACTGAGTTCTATAATCCTGATTTCAATATTGGCGAACATCTCATCGATCGATTTGCTGCTGTCATAAAGACCTGCTGCAAGAAGAATATTCTTTCTACGGTCCTCCAACTGATTTTCCAGTTGCAGCGGGCGCAGGCCCACGGCTGCACCTGCGACAAGCAAAGAGCAGAAAAAGGCGAGAACCAGGACGGAATAAAAAGGTTTATAGGGAGATTCTTCAGCCATGGCGTAACATCCTTCTTTTGACATTTGCCTGGATGACGTAGTAGTCAAACAGCGGAGCAAAAACATTGCCGAGCAAGATGGCGAGCATAACGCCTTCGGTATATGCCGGATTGGCCACTCTGATGAGTATGCTGAGGGCTCCCACCAATATGCCGAACATCCATTGTCCCGCCGGAGTATGGGCAGCCGAGACCGGGTCGGTGGCCATGAAGACCAGGCCGAAGGCGAAACCGCCCAGGACAATATGCCAGTGAGGTGGAACGGCCGCCATCGGATAGGCCGGATTGGCCGCAACATAGAAATACAGGCTGGCGACAACTCCGCCGATAAGCGTTGAAAGCATGATGCGCCAGGAAGCAATGCCGGTAATCAGCAGCAGAGCGGCGCCCAGGAGGCAGGCCAGCGCAGAGGTTTCGCCCATGGAGCCGGGGATGGTTCCCAGAAAGGCCTGGCTCCAGGTTATATCGAGGCTCTGCATGACCTGACTTCCAACGGCTGTGGCATCGGTAGCCTGAGCCATCGGCGTGGCAACACTGACCCCATCCACCGGAACCCAGACGTTGTTGCCGGTCGACTGGGCCGGATAGGCAAAATAGAGAAATGCCCGGGAGGCCAGAGCCGGATTCATGAAGTTTCTGCCCACGCCGCCAAAGGCCTCTTTTGCCAGGATCACGCCGAAACTGATCCCGATAGCCACCTGCCACAGCGGGATTGTGGCTGGAAGAGTCAAAGGAAAGAGCAAGCTTGTTACCAGGAATGCCTCGGATATTTCATGGCGGCGGATAATGTTGAAAACCACTTCCCAGAATCCACCAACAACCACTGTGACCAGATAGACGGGCAGGAAATAGAGAGCCCCGTGGAGAAAATTGGAGAAAAAGCTGTCCGGCGAAAAACCGATAACGGACATTATCTCTCCACGCCAACCCGGCGGCACCTCGATGCCCATGGATTGAATAACCAGGTTCGCCTGATATCCGGTGTTCCACATGGCCATCAGGGTGCAGGGGATCAAGGCGACAATGACCATGGTCATTATGCGTTTATAATCAATGGCGTCACGAACATGCGGGGCAGTTGTGGTCGTGCTGCTGGAGCCAAAGAGGATGGTATCCGTGGCCTCGTAAAGTGGATACAGTTTCTGGAATTTTCCGCCTTCGAGAAAATGAGGCTCCAGTTTCTGGAAAAATTCATCAAGGTTTTTCATGCGTCCGCCATCTTATTGTTTTGCATTTTTGAAATTGTATGAAAATCAGCCTTCCAGCTCTATTTCGCTGAGAACCCGGCGCAGCATCGGCTCAAAATCATTTTTTCCCGGACAGACAAAGGAGCAGAGTGCCAGGTCATCTTCAATAAGCTCAAGGGCTCCGAGGTTTCGGGATTTTTCGGTGTCGCCTACTGCTATGGCTTTGAGCAGAGCGATGGGGATGATATCCAGTGGCATCACCTTGTCGTAGTTGCCCTGGGGGAAAATTGCCCTCCTTCCACCCCAAAGTGCAGTTTTCATGGCAAACTTCCTGGTTCTGTCCATGGCTGAAATGAAGGCGGGTTTGGTGGAATATCGATCAGAGCCCAAACGTGCCCAACCGAAGAAGCTCCTGGCGCTGCCCTCATGAAGGGCGGAGATCTGATTATGGTAGCGGCCGACAAAATGATGAAACTCATTGATCTCCCGACCATCGAGAATCGACCCGGAAATGATTCTGGTCGGCGTGGAGACAATTTCTCCGGCGCAGACCTCGTGCATATCGGCGCCGATAGGAATTCTGATAAGTCGCGGTTTTTTTACCGCCGGCCCGGCAAGAGACACGATCTTTTCCGTGGGTATAAAGCCTGTGCTGAAAAGATGACCGATGCCGATGATATCCTGGTAATCGATATGCCAGATAATTCGGGACTCCATGGCATGATCAAGCATATGTATATGGGTGGAGGGCAGGCCCGCGGGATGGGGACCTGAAAACTCGACTGTTTCGATGGTTTCCGGCGGTGTCACATCGATGGCACTGCTGTCCTTCAGGCAGAGGTATGTGGGAACATCCGCCAGTCCCGCAACAATTTTCAGTCCAAGGGCAAAATTTTCCCGGTCGGCGCCGATGACAACCGCCGGATTCGCGGCAAGCGGTCTGGTATCCATCGCCGTAATGAAGAGTGAGGCGGGAGAGGAGTCTAACCGTGGAACTTTGCCGAAAGGCCGGGTCCGGAATGCACACCACATCCCCGATTCCTGCAGAATTGAACGTATCTCCCGGTCAGTGCACTCTTCTGCCGATTTTTCCCGGGGATCAAGAAAGCTGACATAGTCATCTTCCTCTCTCTCGATAACCACTGTTTCAAATTTTCTTTTGGCTCCGCGATTAACCCCGATGACCTTGCCGGTTGCGGGAGAAGTATATTTCACGCCTTCGTTCTTCTTGTCCATGAAAAGCAGCTGTCCGGTCTTGACCCGGTCTCCTTCCGCTACTTCCATGGTCGGCTTCATGCCGATATAGTCATCACCTGTCAGTGCAACATTGGTCACCGGACCGGATGTTTCGATGATTTGCTGAGGTTCCCCTGATATCGGGACGTCGAGTCCCTTGGTAAGCACAATTCGTTTCATGTTAACTGAAAAGATCCTTTAGGATAATGATTATCAGGTCTTTTCCCTATAAAAAATCGATGGTTGGAAAAAGAAGGGCAAAGAACCTCTCATTATGGTGGGCTCTTGCCGGATAGCCGGACTCCGCAGCCTGCGGCCTCGGAATATCGTGTAATTTTTCCTCCTGTTTCTGCCGGCAACAGTCTCGTCAAGTATCTCGACACTCTGTGGCCTGGATAAGAATCTTGGTAAACCTGCAACGGGAGACGGGCTTTTTCTAAGTCGGAGTTTATGCCCGTACAGGTGCTGATCGCCACACCATATCACCTCAAGACTTACGCCAACCAGAACCTAATGGGGCTCCTCCGACAGACACCAGCTAGGGCCTTAATTATCATACACTTACAAGACAGAGTAATTATATGTGCAAAAGCTATTGGAATCAAACTTTTTTTCCAAAGAAAGTCTTTTGGGAGACAATTCTCAGCTGAGAAAAGAAAAGGTTGGATTAGAGCAGGTGTGATGCTCAAATGCCTGGAAAAATTTCTCTCTGCCGACTCTTTCCGAGTCGTTGAGGTATTATGAGATTCAGGCCAGCTACCAGCCGAGAGATAAAAATAAATGATAGATTGTATGCGATGAAATTAAAATTGACTTTTACGTTAATGCTCTGTATTTCTATTGAATAAGTAAGGTACCGGTGTTGGAGGTTAAGTATTTATTTCAGGGGAAAGGACATGAAGAGATTAATCGTAACCGATAGTACTGCTGATATTCCTGAAGATCTCGTCTCACAATACGGAATAAAGGTGTTGCCGGTGAACCTTATACTTGAGGGTAAATCATACAGTGACGGCAAGGATATCAGCCGGGAAAGCTTCTATAATTCCTTTGACCGGTATAAAGAGATGAGATCCGAGGCTGTCAGGTACGAAGATTATGGTCTGGAGTTTCTGCAGATGGTGCAGGAATACGACGAGATCATCATTATTCACTGCAGCAGGCATCTTTCTGCAACCTATGACACCGCAATAAAGGTGATGCAGGATTTTAAAGGTGACGGCTCCTGCAGAGTCGAGGTCATTGATTCCGGGCAATGCAGTATGGGCCTGGGAATGATCGTTCTCGCCGCGGCCGAGGCAATGGAGCAGGATATGAGCTTCGGCCGCATAATCTCCATTGCCAACAAGACACGCGCGCAGATGCGCTCTTATATGGCCATTCCGACCTTGAAGTATCTCAAAAAGAATAAGAAAATAGGTGGAATGAAAGCTCTTTTCGGATCCGCCATGGGGGTTAAGCCGGTTCTTGAGATGAGCCAGGGCAAGATGGTGATTAAATCGAAGCTGTTCGGCGACCAGAAGAACATGATCCTGGCCATGATGGATAAAATCAAGGAAGATGTCGGCGGCAGATCGATCACCCTGTCAATCATCTACTCAGGCAACAGCAATCTGGTACAGAATCTCCGAGATGTTTTTGAAACTACATTTGACTGCAAAAAAATCTACATATCCAGATTCGGTCCCTCGGTTGCCATCAACACCGGCCCGGAATCGTATGCAGCTTTTTTTACCGCACACAGGTAGTGCCTGTGTGGTGCCTGGTCTGGGACAGGCAGCGGATAAAGATCACACTTTTTTTCATTGACCTGCCGGGTGGCATATAGCCTCAAAAAGCTTTTGATGGCCTCTTGCTCTGCATTTCACATTTGACGTGCTTCTCTAACCTCTGCCGTCGCTTTAAGATATTCTTTCCTCTCTAGATTGAGAAGAAGGGCGTTGGTCATATTGTAGGGGAATTTTCGAATGGCTGCGTTAAACTCTTTCACCGCCTGGTTATATCTCTGCCTGGTGATGCTGATCCTGTTTTCAGTATTTTTAAGCTGATTTTGCAGATCCGCAAAGTTCTTATTTTCCTTGAGGCCGGGATAGCGTTCGACAACCAGCAGCAGTCGAGAAAGAGCTGAAGCAAGATCGTCCTGCGCTGTCTGCATCCTGTTCATTGCTTGGGCATCGCTTAAATCTCCGGGAGCGATATCAATGGATGTTGTTCTGGAACGCCTTTCTATTATGTTCTGCAATGTCTCTCTTTCCTGAGAGGTATGGGCCCTGACTGTCTCGACCAGACTGGGAATGAGGCTGGTGCGCCGCTGCAGGGCTTCCTCGATGGCGTACCAGGCCTGAAAGACATGTTCCTCCTTAATCTGCAGAGTATTGTAGCCGCATCCCCCGAGAAAAAGAGGCCAAAGTATCATCAGAAGGGTGAATCGGCGCATTACCTGCTCCTTCTTATTATTCTGCGTTATCTGTGAAGATTATCAGCCATCTGTTTCAGCTATAGCATTCACAACCTATCATGAAAGTATGACGGGCCGCAAGGAACTACCCCAGAGAACCTCATCTGATTCCTTGGATAAATAATATTTAATGGATCTGAAAAAAATCGACATAACCCCAGAGACTACGCCTGGTATATCAGGATTTCTCGAAATCTGCGCTTATCGCTGAATTGATCTCGGCAACTGCTGGCTTTTTACCAGTTCATGATCATAGATACTTGACAGGGTGCAGATCGTATGTGATATTTGTCTAGTCAAATATTGAGGAGACAAGTAATGACGTCATGTGCCAATGAATCAATGGGCCGGCTGATCTATAAAACTTCGCTTAGCCTGCGTAATTTCGCGGAGAAAATGCTGAGTCCCTATGATCTGACAGTCGAGCAGCTGCATCTGTTAAAGAGTGCTTCCTCGGCGGCAGGACTCAGCCAAAATCAATTGTGCCTCCAGTTAGGCAAAAATCCAGCAAATATTTCCAGGATCCTTGACCGGTTGGAAAAAAAGAAATGGATTGCACGAGAGTCGAATCCTTCCGACAGGCGCTCCTCTCTGGTAGTTCTGACAGATGAAGGGAAGAGGGTCATAGATGAGGTCTCAAGCAAATTCGAATCTTACTCCCATTGCCTAATGGAAGGGATAAACAACGAAGAGGAAGGCATCTTCAGAAGAGTGCTTGAGAAAATAGATGAAAATGTAATAAAAATGGTGAACGAGATTGATCGGGAAAAAGAATAAATGAGGTGTTTTGTGCGAAACCTGTCTCTACTTGTATTTTTCATAACAGTTGGTTGTTCAACCGTTTTTGCCCAAGGCCCACCGCCGGCAAAGGTGGTTGTCGACAAGGTTACGGTCAGGGAGGTATCCAGTACCCAGTCCGTTATAGGAGTGCTGTATTATGAACGCAAATCCGAAATTTCCACAGAGGTCGGAGGGCTGGTTGAATCGGTTAATATTGTAGAGGGTGAAAGAGTTAAAAAGGGAGATGTTCTGGTTCGTCTCAATACGGAAATCCTGGAGAGGGAGATATCATTGACCCGCACCCGTATCGAACAGAGCGAACTTCGCATAGAAAATGCCGAAAAGGATTACCGGCGGCTGGAAAAAATATTCGAAGAGGCAGGTGTAAGTGAAAAAATCTATGATGATGCTTTGTATACTTACAGGGATGCGATAAAGGAGAAGCAGGCCAGGGAGGATACGCTTGAGAAGCTGCTCATTCAGAAAGAGCGCTCCGTGATTCGAGCACCCTTTGACGGCGTTGTTCTGACCAAGGATACCGATACCGGCGGCTGGGTATCGCAGGGCAGTCAGCTTCTCACTATCGGTTCCAGTGCCGATCTTTATGTCAGGGCTCCCGTTGCAGAGAATCTGCTGCAGTTCGTGCGCATCGGCGGCGCCGTCCCTGTAGTTATCAACGCCTTTGAAAGAGAGGTGCAGGGGACGCTTGTCAATATCGACCCCGTAGCCGATGTCAAAACCAAGAACGTTTTTCTCAAAATTAATATTCCGCACCAGCCTCTGGTGGCCGAGAATATGTCGGCCACCGTCCATGTCTCTTCCGGTCCTCAACATAAATTGAGTATTCTGAGCCGGGCGGCCCTGGTCAAGAATCAGGGCAAAGATTTTGTCTATACCGTCAAGGAAGGCAAGGCTTCGATTCTGCCGGTAAATGTTGTTGCCTATCTTGGAGAAGAAGTGGGGGTTGACAACGATTATATTGTAGCGGGAATGGAAGTGGTTATTGAAGGCAATGAGCGTTTGCGGCCGGACCAGCCGGTTACCGTTGCTGGAGAATAGCATGGATATCGTACGATATTCTCTCGATAAACCGGTTACCGTTGCGGTTGCCGTCATCCTGGTGGTCACCTTCGGCCTGATCGGTTTAAACAGTCTGCCCGTCCAGCTGACTCCGGATGTGGAGACTCCGCAGATAACCGTGCAGACCACCTGGGGCGGGGCAACTCCCTTCGAGATAGAAAAGGAAATAATAGAGCGCCAGGAAGAGGCTCTTAAAGGATTGCGCGGCCTCACCGAAATGGAGAGCTCTGCCTATAACAGCTTCAGCGAAATTACCTTATCGTTTCAGCTGGAGACGGATCTGGACGATGCCCTGCTCAGGGTTTCCAACAAGCTTAACGAGGTGTCCGACTATCCGGAGAATGCCGACAGGCCGGTTATTGAATCAGCAGGAGCCAACTCGTCCCCCGTTATCTGGATGATGCTCAAGACCAATGAGCAAAACCAGCACCATATCAGCCAATTCAGAACCTATTTCGAAAACAACATCAGGCAGCATCTGGAGAGGGTGCCGGGAGTCGGTTCACTTTTCGTCTTCGGGGGGACCGAGAATGAACTGCATATAACTCTTGATACCGCCCTGATGGCCCAGAATAACGTCACCATCAATCAGATAATCGAAGCCATCAGGAGCGCCAACATAACCACCTCCGCGGGTGTTTTGGGAATGGGCCGGAAAAATTACCGCATCCGCACAATCGGCCAGTTTCAGCAGCCTGCAGATGCTCTTGATGTAGTAGTCTATGATGACGGCATCAAAAGGGTCTATCTCCAGGATGTGGTCACGGTTGAGAATGGCTTCGACAAGAAGGATGTCTCGGTCCTGAATAATGGTTCCGAGGTAATCGTGGTAGCCGTCCGCAAAGAGCCGGGCACCAATGTCCTGGACATGACCGACAGGGTGGAGGACGCGGTCGCGGAGCTCAACCGCGGTATTCTGGCCGAGGAAAATCTCTATATCGATATGGTTTATGACCAGCGCCCTTACATCAACACGGCCATCGGTCTGGTGAAAACCAATGTTCTGCTGGGCGGCCTTCTGGCGGTCGGCGTCTTGCTCACCTTTTTGCGCAGCGTACGCTCGACCCTGACGACGGCCATCGCCATACCGATATCGGTCGTAGGAACCTTCATCTTTCTGTGGATATCGGGAAGAAGTCTGAACGTGGTCAGTCTTGCCGGCATCTCCTTTGCCGTGGGGATGCTGGTCGACAACTCCATTGTCGTCCTGGAGAATATCGACCGCCATCTCAAGCTCGGTAAAAGTGCCTATCAGGCAGCCCTCGATGGTGCAAAAGAGGTATGGGGGGCGGTTTTCGCCTCGACCGCCACCACAGTCGCGGTGTTCCTGCCCGTTATCTTTATCCAGGAAGAGGCGGGACAGCTCTTTCGAGATATCGCTATCGCTATCACTTTTGCCATTATCCTCAGCCTCCTGGTTTCCGTTTCGGTGATTCCGACTCTTATTCATATTCTCTATCGGAAATCCACCAGGAAAAAGAAAAATTTCCTGCAGAGAAGCTATGTCGGGCCGATCCTGGCCCGGAGTATCATGGTGATTTCCGGCTTTTGCCTGAAAAACACATACACCAGAATCATTACCGTTATTCTATTCACTTCACTCTCTGCAGCTCTTGTTCTCTGGCTCAGACCAAGCGCCGAATATCTGCCCCAGGGCAATAGAAACCTGATCCTTAATATTCTCATTCCACCTCCGGGATACTCCGTCGAGAAGATGGAGGAAATAGGAAAATACATCTACGATGAGAGCGAACCCTACTTTAAGGAAGATGGCAAGGACGGTATACCGAAGATTGAACAGATGTTCTTTGTCGGAGCGGATCGCATCACCATCTTCGGGGGCATTAGTGCTCATGAAACCCGCGCCGCCGAGATGATGCCCCTGTTCACCAGGATAATGAATTCCATCCCCGGTTTTTACGGGGTCAGCATCCAGGCCGGTATCTTTGAGAGCGGAATAGGTGAAGGGCGGACGGTCGAGGTGAATGTTTCAGGAGATAAAATCGATACGATAGTTGCGGGTGCGCGAATGCTGTATGGTGCCATTGGCGGAAAAATACCGGATGCCCAGATCAGACCGATTCCATCACTGGAGACAAGTTATCCGGAGATTCAGGTCATCCCCAACAAGGAAAGACTTGCATCGAGCGGCCTGACTGAACGGGATCTCGGCGTCTATATCGATATTCTTATGGACGGCAGAAAGATTGACGAGTTCCGGCCGGAAGGCACCAAACAGGTCGATCTTGTCCTCATGGGCGACGCCGAGAGTTTTGATACCCCCGAGAATATTCTCAAGGCCACTATCGTAAATGGCCACGGAGATCTTATCAAGGTCGGCGATGTAGCTGATCTGGTCTATAGTGAAAGCATGCCGCAGATACGTCATCTGGAGCGCAGGCGTAATATCACCTTGCAGATTACCCCATCAAAGGACTTGCCGCTGCAACAGGCCATGGAAATCATCGAAAATGAAATTGTCGGCCCCCTCTATGCCGCCGGCAAGCTCAAAGGACTGGAGGTCACTATCGGCGGCAATGCCGATAAACTGGAAGCTACAGGCGAAGCCTTGCAGTGGAATCTTCTGCTTGCCCTGCTTATCACCTATCTGCTGCTGGCGGCCCTGTTTGAGAATTTCTTCTATCCTTTTATTATTCTGTTTACCGTGCCGCTGGCGGCAGCGGGTGGTTTTGTCGGTCTTGAGCTGGTGAACCGGATTATTGCGCCGCAGGGTTTTGACGTGCTCGCCATGCTCGGTTTTATCATTCTCATCGGTACCGTCGTAAATAATGCTATTCTTATTGTTCATCAGTCCCTAAATAATGTACGTTATAATGGGATCGCCGGAATCGAAGCCATTTCCGAATCCGTCAAGACCCGAATTCGACCGATTTTTATGAGCGCGATAACCAGTCTCCTCGCCATGACCCCGCTGGTTGTCTCCACCGGCTCCGGCAGTGAGCTGTATAGAGGATTGGGATCCATCCTTCTTGGTGGGATCGCGCTTTCGACACTGTTCACACTTTTTGTTATCCCGGCATTACTTGCCTTTGTTATCAGATTTGAAAGGAGTAGAACGCATGAGAATGTTTAGCTTGGTGCTTTGTTCGCTGTTAGCAGCGGTACCTGCATTCGCACTGGATTTGAATGAAATGCAGGAAATCGCCCTCTCCAACAGGGAGATAGTAAAACGATATATGATCAATAAGGAGCAAAGCCAAAAAGATGTGCGCATTGCCCGGTCAGGCTATCTGCCTTCGGCTGATCTTTCCTATCAGGTAAATATGCTTGATGAAGAATCGCTTACGGAAAGCAGAGAAAATTCGACTGCCTATGGCGCGATATCCTGGAATTTGTTCAATGGATTCAGGGATAAGTACCAGATTGAGTCGGCTGAGCTGTTAACCGATTTCGAAGAACTGCAGCTCCAGGGGCTGAAGCAGGATATTCAAGTCGATGTGGCGCTCAGTTATCTCAATGTCTATGAAAGGCAGGCAAATCTTAAAGTCGCAGAGAAAAATTTCGAGACTCTTGAAAAAATTTATCAGGATGCCCAAAATCGTCTTGATGTCGGCCTGATCGACAGGAATGAGCTGCTCAGATTCAAAGTAGATCTTGATAATTCGGATTTAACAGTTGAAGCAGCGAGGGCCGGAGTGGTGAAAAGCCTTAACCTGCTGAGTCGTATTATAGGAAGGCCGGTCGCGTTTGATCAATTAGCTTTTACCGAATTTGCCGAGAAACCTCCCCAAAAGGAGCTGGAGCGCAATATGGCTGTCATGCTGGCGGAGAAAAGCGAGCTGCTTGCTCTTGAAAAACTTGCCGCCGCTTCGCAAAAGCAGGAGAATGTGGAGCGGAGCGACTATTATCCAAAAGTGGATCTGGTCGGCAGTTATCGCAATTATGATAACGATATCATCAACCAGAGAGGCGATATCGGCGATGATGAATTCCGGGCCCAGCTGAATTTGTCCTTAAACCTGTATCGGGGAGGAGCCAAAGCGGCATCCTTGGCCAGAGCCCGTCTTGAGACTCTGGGGCTGCAGTATGACCTGCAGGAGCTTAGGGATTCACTGACCACCGAATTACGTAATCTGCATGTAGATTTCGCCGTCAGCATGAGAAATATCGAGGTGGCGCTGAGCAGTATAGAGCAGGCGGAAGAAAACCTCAGAATTACACGATTGAAATATAATGAAGGGCTGCAGCGAGAATCCGATCTGCTGGATGCCGTTGCCAATCTTTCCAGGGCACAATATAATTATGTCGCTGTTTTGCAGGCTGCCTTCAGTAATCACTTTAGAATTAAAAGGCAGATCGAGGCGTTCTGATGAAGGAAAGAGGATGGTAAAAGAAAGGCTGCGAAGGACCGCTGAAAATCTGGAATTTACCAGACGAATTCTGGTCAACACCATCTGGATAGCCATCATCCTTATCATACTCGCCGCCCTGGGATGGTTTTTGATGCAAGCGCAGATGTCAGGAAGCAGGGTGGGAAAGGATGATGCCCCCGCCCGAGTGATTAAGCCCGCTCCCCCCGTCATCGCCTGGCACGAGGTCGATGCCGCCGTTGCCGCAACCCTGCAGAAGGCACGGCAGGAGGTACGGTTGTATGCGGAGGATGAGTTGGATGTCTGGATCGCGGGGATGATGGAGAGGGTCGACGATTCTTTTCTGGAGTGGTATTTCAGCTACTGGACCCAGCAGGTCCTCGGTTTAAAAGGGCTCTATCAATACGGCGTTAACTATGTCCTGGAAAACCAGCCCGATGCTTCGGAAAAACTGACCGAGGAGATCCAGGCAGAGTTTTCCCAGCGGGTCCTGCGTCCGCAGATCGCCCAGAAATTCATGGAAAGAATCATAAACGAAACAGTGGCTCGTTATGTTGAGATCCTGCGCAGGGATCTCGACGAAATTCCTGCAACCTACGACATCGGCAGGGTTGCCTGGCAGGAATATCTCGAGGATATGGCCCTGACTGCCACATCCTCGGACGGCAGCAGACAGACTCCCCTGACCCTCAAAGCTCTGACGGTTTCAGGGGTTGGAGGTACGGCCTTGCTTGCCGGCCATATCAAAACCATGATTTCCGGCATCGGCACAAAAATGGCCACCACCTCGTCGGGCAAAATGGCTTCGGCCATGGCAGCCAAAACAGGAGGAAAGGTCGCCGCCAAGATAGGGGGAAAATTCTTTGGAGCTATTGCCGGGTTTGGTGTCCTTGTCTGGGATGTCTGGGACCACAAGGCAACGGAGAAGGAAAACCGTCCTTTTCTGCGGCAGTCATTGCAGGAGTATTTTTCAGAATTGAAATATATTTTGCTCGATGATCCCGATTTCGGCATCATGACCACATTTTATGCATTTGAGCAACAGCTGGCCGGACGGCAGAAGTCGTTGTAGCGTTCCTAGTGTCGATTAGCTGCTCATTTTTCAGATATCAATTCGTCTCCGTCCAGGACTATGGACAGGCGCTAGTTCAGGAAGTTGAGGACTCCGTGTTCCCTTAGAATATTAAGGCCAATCAGCCAGAGCACGGCTCCGCCAAGAACTTCGGCAACAGGACTTAATTTCTGGAGATTTGCGGCCTTCTTCCCCAGATGAAGTCCTGCTATGGTAAAGAGACCGGCGACGATGCCGATGATGATGGCGGGATACACTATGGATATCTGCAGTAAGGACATGCTTAACCCCACGGCCAGGGCGTCTATCGAAGTCGCCACGGAGAGAACCACCAGGGTTAAACCCTTGGTGGCATCCTTTCTGCCCGGCTGTTCCTCTTTTTCCTGCCCGAAAGCTTCTCTGAGCATATTGCCCCCAACCAGAAAGAGCAGGATAAAGGCGATCCAGTGATCGTAGGCCTTGACATACTCCTGAACAGAAGTGCCGCAATACCAGCCGAGCAGCGGCATTAAAGCCTGGAACAGCCCGAAGTGCCAGGACAGCCTGAAGGTCTGCCTGAAGCTGACATTTCTCAGGCTGACACCGGTGGCCACGGCCACCGCGAAGGCATCCATGGCAAGGGCCACCGCTATTCCCAGAATGGTAACAAAATGCATGATTAAAGGTAACTATTCAGGTTGATCTGCATTATTTGGCCGACCACTTGTTTTTAACTATTTAGCAGTGCGCCATATGTCCATAAGCAGGGCGGTTAGCTATACATTGGGTGTGCTGGACGCCCTGATCGTGGACAGGTAAGCGTAGACTCCGGATGGTGTGCTGCTGAATAGTTACGATAAAAGATTCTCACGAAAAAGAGGTTGCGGCACCTCCTTACCATGAAATTCATGGACCCGGCAACTGAAAAGGAGGCACCGGCAGGCATTCGGACACACTTCGCTTTGACCTAATTGAGACCTATTTTACAGTCATCGTTTCCTGGGATATACTAAGGTAGTTCAATGGATGAGTGGCTCTCGCCAACTTCCATGACTTTTTAAGAGATCATCAAGATGAAGTAAAAATTTTCAGTCTATCAGGGTTGTCAATGAAAGAAGATGAAGCAGGCAAAGCAGCCGTTTCTGCAGGCCAGGAATTTGATCTCGACGATCCCCGCTGGTATCTCAACCGGGAATTGACCTGGCTGGAATTCAACAAACGCGTATTGCATGAAGCGATGGATGAGCGCAATCCCCTGCTGGAGCGTGTCTTCTTCCTCTCCGTGGTCAGCTCCAATCTCGATGAATTTTTCATGAAGCGTATCGGCGGCCTGAAACAGCAGGTTGGCGCCGGTGTCAAAAAAACCAGCGTCGACGGCATGCTTCCCGACGAGCAGATTGAAGCCTGCGTCGTCAGTGTGCGCCACATACTCAAGCAACGGCAGATGCTTGAGAAGGAGCTATTTACTCTTCTGCGCAATGAGGGGATCGAGTTTAAAAAATATCGGGATCTCGAGGATTCTGAAAAAGCGAGGATGGATAGCTATTTTTCAGAAAACATTTTCCCGCTTTTGACCCCCCAGGGAATTGATCCGGCCCATCCTTTTCCTTTTATCTCGAATCTCTCGCTCAACCTTCTTGTGGTCACCAGCGAAGATGAAGATGATCATGAATACCTGAATCGTATCAAGGTGCCGCCGGAAATAGGGGTACCCCGCTTCATTCAGTGCGGCAGGGAGCATCAGCATATCTATATTACTTTTGAAGATCTGGTGGCGAATAACCTGCCTCTTCTTTTTCCCGGCATGCTCATCAAGGGCTCATGGCTTTTCCGGGTAACCAGAAACGCTATAACTGAACGTCATGCTGAGCAGGCTAATGATCTCCTGGTCGTGATTGAAACAGCGCTGCGGGATAGAAAGTTCGCCCAGATAGTACGGCTGGAGGTCGAGGAATCCATGGACCGGCGCCTGCGGGGCAGGCTTGCCGCGGAGCTGGATATCGACGAGGGGAATGACGTTTACGAGGTGAATGGACTCCTGGCCAAAAAGGATCTTATCGAGATGTGGAATATCAATAAAACCGATCTGCATTTTCCTCCGCACCAGCCCTGTGACCATCCCGCACTGCAGATGGAGATATCGAGCATATTTCATATTATCAGGGAAAAACAGAATATACTGCTGCAGCATCCCTACGAGTCCTTTGAAACCTCCATCGAGCGGTTTTTAAGAGAGGCGAGCCGGGACCCCAAGGTCCTGGCGATCAAGATGACGCTCTACAGGACCAGTTCACAATCGAGAATCATACAGTATCTTGTCGATGCCGCCTATAACGGCAAGCAGGTGGCTGTCGTTGTCGAACTCATGGCACGATTTGACGAGTCCGCCAATATCAGTTGGGCGGAGGAGCTTGAAGAGGCCGGGATTCATGTAACCTTCGGCGTGGTCGGTCTGAAAACCCACAGCAAGGTAATCTTTGTAGTCCGCAGGGATTATAACGGCTTGAAAAGGTATATGCACATCGGTACAGGGAATTATCATGCCGGAACCGCCAGGCAATACAGCGATATCGGACTGCTTAGCTGCGATCCCGTGCTGGGAAAAGACCTCACGGAATTGTTCAACTACCTGACCACGGGATATGCACCGGTACGGAAATATAAAAAAATTCTGCCCTGTCCCAATATGCTGAAGCGCGCTCTCCTGCAAAAAATCACCCGGGAGATGGAATTACATCAAACCTCCGGCGGCGGCCTCATCCAGTTTAAGTGCAATGCCCTGGAGGACAAGGAGATCACCAGCGCTCTTTACCGCGCCTCTCAGGCCGGGGTGCGCATCCAGCTGATTTTGCGTGATTCGTGCAGGCTGCGGCCGGGGATTGCCGGTTTATCGGAAAATATCTCGGTAATCTCGATAGTGGGGCGGTTTCTGGAGCATGCCAGAGTGTATTACTTCAGAAACGGCGGCAAGGAAGAATATTATATAGGTTCCGCGGATCTGATGAAACGCAACCTGGAGGCGAGAGTGGAGGTCGTCACCCCCATCGAGGATGCCGATCTTCAGGCTCAGCTGCGCGAGATGCTTAACGCCCAGCTTGAAAACACCAGAAGCGGCTGGGAGATGGATGCGGATGGTCGTTATACCCAGCGACAACCCACCAGCGATAAAGAACAGACCGTACATGATGTGCTTATAGGTCTGGCGGAGCGGCGTCAGTCGAAAATATCAGATATGAAAAAGAAAAAAAAGAATATCCGCAAAGCGGGGAAAAAAAAGAAAAGAAATTAAGGTGATCGCTTCGTAAGGCTGTCCTGAATTTACTGGGAGTTTCTTTCCTTTATCCATCAATATAAATATCCGGCAACCTATTCTCGTTAAGCCGTCTTTTAAAAAAGTCACCACTAAGGTGACTGCGGATTGGAAAAACACATTTTTTTAGATACAGTAGGAGCCTTTGCATGGCGCAATTATTTTTACAATAATATTGCCTGTAAATATATTAAAAATCAAGTGGGCTCCTTGCTTCCTTCTTCGTCATACTTTTCACCGTATGAGTGTAAATCATGGTTGTCCTTACATCTGAGTGGCCCATCAACTCCTGAATGGTTCGAATATCATAATTTGCCTGCAGAAGGTGACTGGCAGATAGCGAATAAAGTGAGACCTTCGAAGGAATGGCGAAAAGTGTGTGAAGTGAACCGCTTGGGAATCCTGGCTTTCTTTACGGCAGTCCTTAGAGCTTTTTGCAAAAGTGATTCGTGTACATGGTAGCGCCTTAGTTCATTGTTATTTTCAACAACTGTGAGTTGTTTTGCCGGAAAAAACCACTGCCATACCAGTTCCCGTGCTGCATTTTTGTATTTGACTTCCAGCTGGTTTGGAA